>JAKSSK010000024.1 GCA_024403135.1 Clostridia bacterium | reverse complement strand
TGGTGTATTCATCGGCGTACCTCTATTCTGGTTAAACGAAGATGCTCTTAACAGAATTTACGAAGATGGAATCGTTCACAACATTTTCAATACTCTTAACAACGGTATTTCAATGGGTAATGTAGATCAAATCGCAGTTATCGCAAACGGCAACGCAGAAGTTGAAGGCGTACTTAACGAATTATCAAGTCTATTATCAGGCTCAGGTATGCAAGGCATGTTCTGGACAATTTCAATCATCCTATCAGCAATGTGCTTCGGCGGTATCGTAGACTGCACAGGCGTAATGGGTACTTTCGCAGGCTTACTATTAAAGGTTGCAAAGGGCAGAGGCGGCTTAGTATTAGCTACAGAATTCATGTGCTTATTCGTAAACGCTACTTGCTGCGACCAATACTTAGCACTAGTAATTCCTGGAAGAATGTTCAAGGAAAAATTCGAAGATATGAGACTTCGTCCAGAAAACTTATCAAGAGCTCTTGAAGACTGCGGAACAATCACTTCAAACTTCTTCCCATGGAACACATGCGGAGCTACTATGAGATCATTCTTAGGATTAGAAAACTCAGCATACATTCCATATGCAATTCTTAACTGGTTAAACCCTGTAGTATCAATAACATTCGGTTACACTGGTATTACAATGACTAAGTTAACTGATGAAGAATACGAAAAGGTCTTAGAACAAAGAGAAGAAGAAAAGAAGCAAGCTATGGCTGCTCTTGAAGCTTAATTTGTTAAATATTAATTATTAAAAAACTAATGTTAGAAAAATAAAATAATTAAAAAACCCGTATCAATCGATACGGGTTTTTGATTGCCTATTTACTTATTAACTATTACTGTACCAGTCTTACCTTCTAGGGCATCCACTGCCTTTTCTAGGGAAGTGATGATTGCCTTCTTTTCTGGATAAGCCTGTACGAACTTCATAGCTGCCTTAACCTTTGGAAGCATTGAACCTGGAGCGAAGTGTCCCTCTTCAATGTACTTCTCACAGTCAGCTACTGTAAGCTTTGATAGGTTCTCTTGATTTGGTTTATTGAAGTTGATAGCGACCTGCTCAACTTCTGTAAGGATCATAAGGATGTCTGCGTCTACCTTTTCTGCTAGTAGTTCTGCACCGAAGTCCTTATCTATTACAGCTGCAACTCCTTCGTATAGGCCTTCTGCCCTCTTTACTACAGGAATTCCACCACCACCTACTGATATTGTGATTGTGCTTGGCCATAGCGATCTGATAGCATCTATTTCTACGATGTCCATTGGAAGTGGTGAAGGAACGATTCTCCTATATCCTCTTCCTGCATCTTCCTTGAATGCATATCCCTTTTCCTTTACTATAGCGTCAGCTTCTTCCTTTGTGTAGAATGGGCCGATTGGCTTTGAAGGATTTTGGAAAGCGGGATCTTCCTCGCTAACCTCAACCTGTGTAACAACGCATGTTACAGGTGTGTGGATGTTTCTCTGCTTTAAAGCGTACTTTAAACCTTGAGCGATATGGTAACCGATATATCCTTGGCTCATTGCTCCGCAAACGTCAAATGGCATTGCTGGAGTAACATCCTTTGCAGTCTCTGATGCAAGCAGGATTCTTCCTACCTGTGGACCGTTTCCGTGAACTATACCTATTTCATATCCTCTAGCAGCAATTTCTGCAATGCTTTCAGCTGTAGCCTTTACAACGTTAAGCTGAGCCTCGGCTGTAGCTTCTCCCTTGCCTGACTGAAGGGCATTGCCACCTAAAGCAATAACTATTTTTTCTGACATATATTTAAACTCCTTTTATATATCTTCACGATTTACTGGGCATGACATACATCTTGGACCCCCTCTACCTCTAGATAATTCGGATGAAGGAATGGCAAGAACCTTGATTCCTTTCTTATCTAGAAGATCGTTTGAAACGTAGTTTCTCTCATAAGTAACTACTGTTCCAGGTGCAATGCAAAGAGTGTTTGAACCATCATTCCACTGTTCTCTTTGTGATGCTAAAAGTTCGCCGCCACCACATCTGATTAACTCTACTGAAGGAATGTGTAATTCCTTTGCTAAAGTCTTTTCCAATGTGTTATGAGCTGATTCAAACTTAAGTTCTCCATCCTTACCCATAGTGATTGCATAAACTCCTAAAGGTCCTTCAATCTCAGGGTGAATGGTGAACTTATCGTAGTCAACCATAGTAAATACTGTGTCAAGATGCATGAATGCTCTTGTCTTTGGAATATCGAATGCTAATACCTTCTTGAAGTCTGACTTAGCAAGTAGGTTTCTAGCTAGGTTCTCAATTCCTGCTGCTGTAGTTCTCTCAGAAAGTCCTACTGCAACTACTTCCTTTGAAAGTACAAGTACGTCTCCGCCTTCGATTGAGTAGTCGTCGTAAACGTCATACCACTGCTGGTTTCCTTCTACTGCGAAGTCAGGGTTATACTTATACATATACTTTAGAAGAAGTGATTCCCTTCTTCTTGCTGGTGTGTGCATGTGGTGAATGTTAATACCTTCTCCAAGGCAAGCACCTGGGTCTCTGGTGAAGTACAGGTTAGGCATTGGATCCGATACAAACGGATAGTCGTTCTTTACTAGGTCCATAAGACCTGCAACCTTTCCATCAGAGATTTCATCTCTCTTTATTCCGGCAATTAGCTTAGTAACCAGTTCCTTAGGTTCTAGCTTAACAAGGAATTGGAATAACTTTTCCTTAGTTCCTTGAGCAGATATTCCGCTTAGGCGAATGAACTCCTTGATGAACTGTTCCTTTATTTTTTCATCTGACAGTGCCTTTGCAGTTTCATCCACATAGTAGATTACTTCTACTCCGTTTTCTCTAAGCACCTGTGCAAATCTATCGTGTTCTTCCTGGGCAACCCTTAAGAATGGGATGTCATCAAATAGAAGTCTTTCCAGTGTTGATGGAGTAAGAGCTTCTAGTTCTAAACCAGGTCTATGAAGCAGGACCTTGTTTAGCTTTCCTATTTCTGAAAAATTGTGAATTCCAGGTTTCATAGGATCTCCTCCTTTATGCTATAGTAGCAACTATTACCGCCTTGATTGTGTGCATTCTGTTTTCTGCTTCATCGAATACTACTGAGTGTCTGGATAGGAATACTTCGTCGGTTACTTCTCTGATGTCGTAGCCAAGATCCATCTGTTCCTTAGCCATAGTAGTATCGAAATCGTGGAATGAAGGTAAGCAGTGCATGAAGATTACGTCTTCGTTACCAGTCTTATCTAACATTTCCTTTGTTACCTTGAATGGAGTAAGTAGTCTAACTCTTTCAGGGATTTGTGCTTCTTCGCCCATGCTAGCCCAGATATCTGTGTAGATAACGTCTGCGCCCTTTAGGCAAGCTTCGTCTGATGAAACTTCGATTGAAGCTCCAGTTTCCTTAGCAACTTCCTTAGCTCTTGCGATTACTTCCTTGTCTACTTGGTCTGCTAATTCCTTAGGACCATAAGCTACGAATGTCATTCCCATCTTTGCGCAGCCATACATCCAAGCGTAAGCCATGTTGTTTCTAACGTCTCCTACGAAAACAACCTTAACCTTGTTTAAAGGCTTAGCTACGTGTTCTTCGATAGTAAGTAGGTCAGCTAGGATTTGAGTTGGGTGGTCAACGTCAGTAAGTCCGTTCCATACAGGAACTCCAGCGTTTTCTGCAAGTGCTTCAACAACTTCTTGCTTGAATCCTCTGTATTCAATACCATCATAGAATCTGCCAAGAACCTTAGCTGTATCAACTATGGTTTCCTTCTTGCCCATCTGTGATGACTTTGAATCTAGGAATGTTACGTGTGCGCCTTCGTCAAGACAAGCTACTTCGAAAGCACATCTAGTTCTTGTTGAAGTCTTTTCGAATAGTAGAACTACGTTCTTACCCTTTAATACTTCGTTATGGATTCCAGCTCTCTTTTTAGCCTTTAAATCGTGTGCTAAATCAAGCATGTATCTGATTTCAGCAGGTGTGAAATCCATAAGTGTTAAAAAGTGTCTTCCTTTTAAATTTACAGCCATAATACTACCTCTTTCTTTCTCGTTATATCTTAAGTTAATCATACCATTCGGGGGCAAAAATAAAAGTGCCAGCACACTCTATTTTTTGTGTGCCAGCACTTCCTTTAGTACCGTTAATCCTTCTTCAATTTTGTCTATTTCTTCGTAAGAATAGTTCAGCCTAATGTGATCTCTTCCTCCGTTGTTTTTTGGATAAAAAACGTTGCCAGATAGAAGGGTTAGCCTCCTCTTATAGCATTCATCCATCAGCTCTTTTGAGTCCACTCCCTTTGGGAGTTTCACCCATACATACACTCCGCCCTTTGGCTTTACGTACTCTAGCCCCATATCGTCTAGGCGGGCACACATCAGGTCTCTCTTCTTTCTATACTCTTTCCTAAACTCCTCTAGCTTCCTGTAGTAGGTTCCATCAGACATGTACTTTGCCAAAAGCTTTTGAGTAACCCAGTCGATGGCCACAAGCCTTACGGATACCAGGTAGCTCAGGCTTCGTATTACCTTCTTAGGTCCAACTACAAATGCAAGAGATAGCCCTGGTGCAAATGTAAGGGAGAAGGAATATATGTATATTACGTTCTCATCTCTATCCATCGACTTTATGGTTGGCAGAGCATCCATCTCATAGTTTAATTCTGAAGCCGCATCATCCTCAATGATCGGGATTCTGTATCTGCTTGAAAAGTCCACAAGTTCCTTTCTCCTCTTAAGGGAAAGGATGGCTCCTGTAGGATCATGATAGCTGGAATTTACATATATCAGGGCGGGCTTTTCCTTTTGAATCTCCGCTTCAAGGGTTGCTGTTATCATGCCGTCATCGTCTATAGGGATGGTTATTATTCTAGCTCCTGCAAGTTCCATAGCCCTATATGCATCTGGGGATACAGGCTCCTCCATCATAACTGTGTCCCCTGGCCTTATTAATATCGTTACCAAGAAATCCAGGGCTTGATTGGTCTCAGATAGAATCTGTATCTGGCTCTTATTTGCCTTAATTCCTTTGGTGCTAAGGAATGAGCTGATTCTCTTGATCAGGGTTTCATCTCCCTGGTAAGGACTGTAGAAGTACTGGCTCTTTCCTTCTTCAGCGATGATCTCTCCTAAGGTCTTAGATATCTCCTTTGCATCGTACACCCTAGGTGAGGATATTCCGCCGCCTAGTGAAAGGATGCCCTCTTCTCCGTATCTTTCAAACAGATCGTCGAAGGTCATGGACATATCCTGGTACTGCTGCTTTATCATATTGGCCCAGTTTACCTTCTTGCCTTTAAATTCCTTTCCATCTTGAACTTGGTGAGATACGGTGTAGGATACTCCTTGGCTTGCGGAAATGTACCCTTCGGTCTTAAGTTCGTTATATGCTCTTGTTATTGTGTTTCTATGAACCCCAAGGTTTTCAGCCAGGGTCCTTTCGGAAGGTAAGACCACCCCATCTGGAAGATTGCCAGTAAGAATCTGCTTCTTTATCTGGGTTGCAATCTCAAGGTATACAGGCGTCTTGCTTTCTCTATCTATTTGGATTTTCATCTGTCTTTTCTCCGTGGAACTGGTAGTAGCAAGTTTCCAGTCTGCCGTTGTACAGCTTCCTTCTTCTATCCGCAGGTCTTCCCATGGCCTTTTCCTCTAGTTCCTTGTCTGTGGTAATAAGGAAAAGTGACCATGTTGGATGGCTCTTAAAGAACTTGTTATATGCTGCATAAATCTTTTCGATGGCTTCCTTTTCTCCGATTCTCTCTCCGTAAGGCGGGTTGGTAACTATGATGCCGCTCTTCACTCCTTGAGGAATCTTTTCTAAGGCCTTTGCCATATCCATGGTCTTAAAGATTATTAGATCATCTACTCCAGCTTCGATGGCGTTTTCCTTTGCAGCTTCCACTGCATCAGGGTCAATGTCGAAGGCCTGAATTGGAGTAAAGTCGCTATAGTCAATAGCCTCGTATGCTAGTTTTCTTTCCTCTTTCCAAAGATCTTTATCTATTAAATCCCAGTCTTCACATGCAAACTTTCTGTTTAAACCAGGGGCAATATTTCTAGCTATCATGGCAGCCTCAATTGGAAGTGTTCCGCTGCCCGAGCAAGGGTCAATTAGAAACCTTCCTGGCTTAAAGAATGAAAGCTGGATAAGTGCCGATGCCAAGGTTTCCTTCATAGGCGCCTTTACATCCTTAACCCTGTATCCTCTCTTGTGAAGACCAGCTCCTGATGTATCTAAGGTGATGGTTACCCTGTCCTTTAGGATGGTCACCTTGATAGCGTAGATGGCTCCGCTCTTTGAGAAGCGGTCCACTGGATATGTCTCCTTTAGTTTCTCAATTATTGCCTTTTCCACCACGCTCTGGCAGGCAGGCACCGAGTGAAGCTTACTCTTTACGCTGGTTCCTGAAACGATGAAGTTTCCATCCTCTGGTATAAAACTAGCCCAGCCTATGGCCTTTGTCTGCTGGAAAAGGTCCTCGAATTCTAAGGCCTTAAACTCCGCCATCTTGATCAGCACTCTATCCGCTGTTCTAAGCCAAAGATTTGACTTTACCAGGGTTCTCTCGTCTCCTACGTAGGTTATCTTTCCGTCTTCAGTTTTTAAAATCTTAAATCCTAAGTTTTGGATTTCTCTCTTAACTACAGCTTCAAGACCAAAGGTCGCCGTAGCGATTAATTCCATCTTCATATCTTATCCTTGTTAAAAAAGCTCTCCTAAAAAAGAGAGCTTTAATTTTTTAAATAAATGAATTTCTTCTGTTAAGTGTAGTGCTTTCAATTGCTTCTAGTTCGTTTAGAGCCTTTCCTGAACCGATTGCAACGCAAGTCTTAGGATCATCAGCGATGATAACCTTGATGCCAGTCTTGCTTTCAATTAGCTTGTCTATTCCGTTTAGAAGTGCACCGCCACCAGTAATTGTGATACCTGTTGTTGAGATATCTGCACCTAGTTCTGGAGGTGTTGCTTCAAGCACTGCGTGAACTGCGTTTGTAATGGATTGTAGAGGTTCTTCTAAAGCTTCCATCATCTCTTCTGATGTTACCACTACAGTCTTAGGAAGGCCTGTTACAAGGTCTCTACCCTTACATTCTGCCTGTGCCATCTCTGGTCTTGGATATGCAGTTCCTATTTGAACCTTAAGTTCTTCTGCAGTTCTTTCGCCGACGTATAGCTTGTGAACTCTTCTCATGTATCTGATAATTGCGTCGTCGAACTTGTCTCCAGCAACCTTAACTGAGTTTGATGTTACGATTCCGCCCAGTGAAATTACAGCGATGTCTGTAGTTCCTCCGCCTATATCTATAACCATAGTTCCTTCTGGCTTAGCGATATCTAGTCCAGCTCCGATAGCAGCTGCTACTGGTTCTTCCATAAGGAATACGTCTTTTCCTCCAGCTTCTACAGCAGCTTCTCTTACAGCTCTCTTTTCCACTTCAGTTACTCCTGAAGGTACGCAAACCATAATTCTTGGCTTGAAAAATCTGCTTGATCCGCAGCTCTTCTTGATGAAGTACTTTAACATTCTTTCTGTTATATCGTAATCGGATACTACTCCATCTCTAAGTGGTCTTACAGCTACGATGTTGCCAGGTGTTCTACCAAGCATCTTTCTAGCCTCTTCACCTACTGCTAGGATGTCTCCAGTATCCTTGTTAATTGCTACTACTGAAGGCTCGTCTAATACGATACCCTTGCCTTTTATATTTACCAGTACATTGGCTGTACCTAGGTCAATACCTACTTCATTTGCAAATGCCATAATCTATCTCCTTTTAATAATCTACCAATCATATTATATATATCCTGGCCCTTTTTTTCAATTGCCTTTTTAACTTTTTTATGGCATAATTGTACTAGGGTGCAAAATTGTACTCATTGTTTAAGAAGCGAGGAATTGTTATGAAAGAAAACACACCAAATGTAGATCAAAAATTAACAAAAAAGGAGAACAAGGAACAGGTAGTAAAGTTCGTTCTTTTCTCCATCTCTGCTGGAATTATCGAGGCTGGCTCCTTCGCGCTGATGGATGAGCTTCTATTCCCAAGTTGGTCATACTGGCCAAAATATCTAATAGCGTTAATACTTTCTGTTCTATGGAACTTCACCCTTAACAGAGAGTTCACATTTAAATCGGCTAACAACGTGCCAAAGGCTATGTTCTTAGTCTTCCTATTCTACTGCGTCTTCACCCCTCTATCCACTTGGGGCGGCGACTGTCTAGATCAGGCTGGCTGGAACGAATACGTAATCCTAGGACTAACAATGGCATGTAACTTATCCACCGAATTCCTATATGACCGCTTCGTTGTTTACAGAGGCAGCATGAATACAAACAAGCGTGGACAGGTTTCTCACCAGAAGAACCTTGAGCTTGAGAAGGAGGCAAAAGATGGCTCTAAGTAAAAGTGAAAGGACTAAGATTCAGATAATGCACGCCGCTAAGTGTCTTTTTGAAAAGACTGGCATAGAGAACGTAACCTTTGCAGACATAGCAAACGAAGCGGGCGTATGCAGAACCACCGTCTTCAATCACTTTAGCTGCGTAAAGGACCTGCTTTTTGCAATCTTCATGCAGGAAATGGAGGACCTGGAAACCTTCTGCAACCAGTCAGATTACGAGGGAATTCCTCTAATTAGAGGGCTTTTCAACAGGCTAATAGTTGACGTTGCAAACTACCCTGCCCTATCCATTAGGCTAGCAAATAACGCCATCCTATCCGACGCTGAGGTGAACCCTATCGCCATAGTTGAAGGGCTGGTTAAGAACTGCCTTTTAAAGGAAAAAATTGATGATGCACAGGCACTATCTGCAATAATAACCGGGGCATACTTTGGCCTGGTAAACCACTACATGATCAGGAAGAAGGACTTCAATGTAGAGGATATGCAAAAGGATTTTACCAACATGCTTAAACATATATTAGGAGGTAACTATTATGAATAACTGCGGAATATCTAGATGGGACGACCCAAAGGAAATTAACGAAAGACTTAAGAAACTTACCTCAGAACCTATCTGGGAAGTTGATGACGATTACTATGAAAACGTAATCCTGAAATATTACGATGACAAATGCAAGACTTCAAGGGCTATCTATGAGGAAGCTCAAAACTACATCCCTGGTGGGGTACAACACAACCTTGCATTTAACAAGCCTTTCCCTGTAGCATTCGCTAAGGCTAAAGGCCCTTACCTATACGATAAAGACGGAAACGAATACATAGACTTTCTTCAGGCAGGAGGTCCAACAATCCTTGGAAGTAACTACGATCCAGTAAGAGAAGCAGCTCAGGCTTTGATCAATGACTGTGGTCCAGTTACAGGACTTCTTCACGAAGCAGAAATGCTTATTGCTAGAGAGATAAACAAGCATATGCCTAACGTTGAAATGTTCAGAATGCTAGGCTCAGGTACTGAAGCTGTAATGGCATCCTTAAGAATCGCTCGTATCCAGACTGGACACAAGAGAATCATCAAGGTGGGCGGAGCATACCACGGCTGGTCTGACCAGATGGTATATGGTCTAAAGGTTCCTGGCTCAAGAGCTCTTCTAGAGTCTCACGGAATTCCAAAGGGTGCATACAAGCTTACCGATGAAGTTAGACCTAACGACCTTGACATGCTGGAAGGCATGCTAAAGAGAAACAAGCTAAAGGGCGGCACTGCTGCTGTAATAGTTGAACCTGTAGGACCTGAATCTGGTACTAGACCAATTTCAAAGGAATACAACAAGGGCGTAAGAGAACTTTGCAACAAGTACGGCGCACTTATGATCTTCGACGAAGTAGTAACTGGCTTTAGAGTTGGACTATCTGGCGCTCAAGGCTACTTCGATGTAGACCCTGACCTTACAATCTTCGGTAAGATCGTAGCTGGTGGCTACCCTGCTGCTGGTGGCGTTGGCGGTAAAAAGGAATATGCTAGCCTAATGGCTGCTGGCCTTGCTACAGGTAAGCACAGAGCATACGTTGGCGGTACTCTTGCTGCTAACCCTCTATCTGCACTTGCTGGCTACACAGCAATAAAGGAAATTGAAAGAACCAACGCTTGTGAAATTGCAGGACGCGCTGGAGATAGGCTGTGCGATGGCTTAAAGGAACTAGTAGATAAATATGGCCTGCCATTCGTTGCATACAACCAGGGAAGCATCGTTCACCTAGAATGTACAGGTGCAATGAGCTTCGACTTCTCATCATACTCCTTCCTAAAGTCCGCTTTAGGCATCTTAAAGCACAAGGATATGATGTACGTAAGAAAGGACTCCATGGAAAGAATGGGAGCAGCCTACATGGCTAACGGCATAGTTACCCTTGCAGGCTCAAGACTATACACTTCCATGGCCGACACAGACGAGATCATCGATGAAGCATTAAATAGATTTGAAAACGTATTCAAGCACGTTGCTAAGACAGGCAAAGGCTTACTTAAATAACGGAGGATGTTATGAGTAGATATATTATGGCTCACGATTTAGGCACAAGCTCAGACAAGGCGGTGCTGGTGGACTTCGATGGCAAGATCGTAGCTACAGCATCTGAAAGCTATCCTACCTTTTACCCTAACCCTGCTTGGGTTGAGCAAGATCCTAAGGATTACTGGGAAAAGTCCTGCCTAGCTTCTAAGAGAATTATCCAGGAAAATGGCATTGACCCATCCGATGTAAAGGCTGTAGTCTTCTCCACTCAGGCTCAGGGAATTATTCCTGTAAAGGAAGACGGAAGCCTGTTATATAACAACATCACCTGGGTTGACGGACGTGCTGAAAAGCAGGCTAAATCCATCATGAACAAGGTGGGCGGAGAAAAGATCTTCAAGATGTTCTCTGGCACTCCTATCATGGGTAAGGACGTACTTGCCAAGGTAATCTGGCTAAAGGAAGAACGCCCAGACATCTGGGAGGACACATACAAGATATTAGACGTTAACGGATACATGAAGTACATGTGTACCGGCAAGATGGTAACTGAAATTTCAGGAGCTAGCTCATTTGCCCTAGACCTTAAGAAGAAGGAATGGATGGGTGTAATGAAACTTATAGGCATGGACATGGAAAAGCTACCGCCTCTAGTTTGTAGCACCGACTTAATTGGCGGACTTCTTCCAGAGGCTGCAGAAAAGATGGGACTACTTGAAGGCACTCCTGTCTTCGGTGGCTGTGATGATGTTCAGGCTGCAGCTGTAGGCTCTGGCATGGTAGAGGAGGAAGATACTCACATCTACCTTGGAACATCTGCTTGGGTATCCGTTGCTACTAAGGATACGACCACATTTAAGCACGGAGCTGCTCCTATCCAGTCTGCGGATAAGGACATGCTTTTAATTGCAGGAATAACTGAATCTGCAGGTGCTAACATTCAGTGGATTCAGGAAAACTTCTTTAAAACTGAGCTTGAAGAAATGGGAGGCTCAATCTTCGATTACTTCGGTCAGGAGATTAAGAAGATTCCTGCAGGCTCTGACCACCTAGTTCTAACTCCATGGATGCTAGGTGAAAGATGCCCTGTTTCCAATACAACAACTAGATCAACTGTATTCAACCTTTCAATGGATCACACCAGATTTCACTTTGTAAGGGCTATGTATGAAGGTATAGCGTACAACCTTAGATGGATAATGGAAAACTACAAGGCCGACTACGGTTTCCCTTGCAACGAAGTCAGAATTATTGGCGGCGGTGCATTAAACGACACTTGGATGCAGATAATTGCTGACGTTACAGGAAAGACCTGTAAGATTGTTTCTGACCCTAGAAATGCTGGAGCACTGGGAGTTGCAGTAGTTGCTATGATAGGCCTAGGCTATCTAACTGGCTTTGATCAGGTTAAGGATTTCATCAAGGTAGATAAGACCTACGTACCAGACCTAAACAACAAGGCCATCTACGATAAGCTTTTCCTAGACTACCAGAATATCTACAAGGGTCTAGAAAAGCCTTACAAAATCGCTAACAGCAAGAGATTTACAGGAGAAATATAGATGTTTGAAAAATATATACAGTTTGCACCAGAGGGCGCAAGTTTGGTGGTAAATGAAGACGGCAAGCTAATCTGTAACCAGGATAGAGAATATTCATTTATCCCTGGTGATGAAAAAGCTATGGTAATCTATCCTTCACCTTTTAAGGATAAGAAAAACTTCAAGCCATCACTTGACGATACTGCTCAGATTCTTGGCCCAAAGGTTAAATATTACGACGCTATGCCAAAGTCCCTAGGACAAAACGCAGCTTGCTTTGTAAAGGATGAGGTAGTCACAGTAGGTAGAAGCCTCTTTGAAGCAATCACCGCTATGAACGTACTTCTTAAATCTACGAAGGTAGCAATGCTAGCGGAGAACATTGGAGGGGCAAAGGCCATCAGCCCATTTGAAGCAATACTGATGCGCGTAGTATACAAGAAGAAATATTCTAAGAGCGAAGTTAAGGGAATATCTGCTAAGGGAGATTTTAGCTTCAGCGATGAAGAACTAGCACTAAGGCAGCAGCTTGTAGACTACGGCAAGAAGCTGGTAGAAAGCGGCCTAGTTCAAGGTACCTGGGGTAACCTATCCCTTAGACTAGACGATAAGTACATGCTGGTTACACCTTCAGGCTTAGACTACGAAAGGCTTACTGCAAAGGATATGGTGAAGGTTGAGATTGAAACCTTAAACTACGAGGGAGACCTAAAGCCAACATCTGAAAAGGGACTTCACGGCGAGATATATTCTAGAAGAAAAGATGTTAAGGCAGTAATTCACACTCACCAGACATATGCTTCTGTATATGCTGCTGCTGAAAAGGATCTAAGCAGTGAAGTAAAACTTGCAGCTTACGGCCTACCCGGAACTAAGGGCTTAACTAAAAAAACAGCCGATGCTCTAGGTAATAGCTATGGCTGCATAATGGCTCACCACGGAATGGTGGCAGTAGGAAAAGACCTAAAAGAGGCCTTTGACATATGTAATAAAATTGAAAATGACTGTAAAGAAAGCTTAAGCCAGGAATAAATCCTGGCTTTTCTTTTCTATTCTTTTGGTGGTGTGTAGAACCTACCGTTTAGTTGTTCTGTCTTTACAACGTTTACGAATGCATGAGGGTCTGCCCCTTTTATTGCTGCCATCACCCTATCCACTTCATCTGCTCCAACTACGGAGTAAACCATATTTCTTTCCACGCCCTGGTAGAAGCCTGTACCCTTTATTAGAGTGGCATCGTGGTTTGTTATCTCCTTGATCCTTCCATATATTACGTTTGGCTGAGATGTGATGATAAGGAATGTATGCTTCTCATATCTCTTGTACATCAGGTTGATAACCTGTGTAGTTGTAAACTGGAATATGATTGAGTAAAGAGCCTTGTCTACACCAAACAGCACTCCTGCAAGTAACAGGATTACAATGTTTCCTGCTAGGATGTAGTTGAAGGCGTTCTTGCCTTTCTTCTCCGAGAAGTATATGGAGATGAAGTCAGTACCGCCGCTGGATGCTCCTGCAACTAAAGCGATTACTATGGATATTCCGTTTACTATTCCACCGAATATGCTGATAAGAAGGATATCGTAGGTGATAGGTATCCTTGGAATCAGGTCGGTCAGTAAACTTGTAAGTATTACTGCATAGAGTGAATACAAGGTGAACTTCTTTCCTATGTACTTAAATCCTATGTATGCAGGTATTAAATTAAGTGGCAGATATATCAAGGAGTATGGAATCATTACACCTGCTATGGAGTACACTATTCTCTGAAGCAGCACAGTGATTCCGCTGAAGCCTCCTGGATAAAGGCCACCTGTATCTACGAAGCTCTTTAGGTTAAAGGCCATCACCGCTGAAGATATGGTGATAAGCACAATCTTTATTAAGGCCTGCTGAGCTTTCTTGTCTTGCCTGTTTTCCATGTCTATTCCTCTTCTGGTAACTTGGATACGTCGATCCATTCTAGTGCGTTAGAATATTTGAAAAGTTCATCTGGAGTAAACTCTATTGCGCTGTTAGATGATCCGCAGGCTGGGAACACTGTCTCAAATCTCTTAAGGGATTCATCGCAGTAAATCCTTACGTCGTCTCTTTCAATGCCAAAAGCACATACTCCACCGATTGCGTGGCCTGTGTACTCAACTACCTCATCAGGTGTAAGCATCTTTGCCTTTGTGCCAAAGAACTGTTTATACTTGCTGTTATTTATCTTTGTATCGCCTGCTGTCTGAATTAGAATGCAAGTTTCGTCCTTATCCTTAAAGGATAGAGTCTTACATATTCTAGCCCCTTCTACGCCTACAGCTTCAGCTGCAAGATCTACTGTAGCAGATGAAACATCGAACTCTAGTATCTTATCTTCAAGGCCATATTGTTTAAAATATTCTCTTACTTTTTCAATAGCCATTTTTAATCCTCCAATACGTATTTCTAGAGGTATTATACCACAAATTTGGACAAAGAATCAAAAATCTTGTATTAATACACGTACAATCTAGCATTTGCAATGCTTACATCTATTTCAGTACCACAATAATTCACTGTATATCCATATGTTTTTTGTGGTTGATATACAAATAAAAGATTTTTTTATTATAATTGTTGACAAATTTACACTGTTGAGATAGAATAAGACCATTAATTGGAATTATATATTTTAAATTTATTGAAACGGAGGATTTAGAACAATGGGCAATGAACAAAGAGGCGGATTTGCCAGTTCATTCGGCTTCCTAATGGCAGCTGTTGGATCGGCAGTTGGCCTTGGTAACTTATGGGGTTTCCCATACAAGATGGGAGCTAACGGCGGTTTCGCATTCCTAGTAGTATATCTAGTACTTGCAGTACTTGTAGGTTTCGTTATCATGCTAGGTGAATTCGTAATCGGTCGTAAAACAGGAAAGAGCGTACTTTGTGCTTATCCAAAGCTAGGTAAGAAGTACGGTTTCTTAGGCGTATTTGGCGTATTAGTTCCAGTACTAATTTTATCATTCTACTGCGTACTTGGCGGATACTGCATTAAATATGCTTTAGCAAACTTAGGTGACGTATTCCATGCTAAGTGGGGCTATCTTGCTTCAGGTATGGATACTGGTACATTCTTTGGCGCATTCACAGGCGACATGGGAGCAGCTACAGTATTCTCACTTATCTTTGTAGTATTAACAGGACTTATCATTTTAGGCGGAGTATCCGATGGTATTGAAAAATTCTCAAAGGTTGCTATGCCTGCATTATTCGTATTATTAGTAATCGTAATCATCAGATCAGTAACATTACCTGGCGCAGGTGCTGGTCTAGAATTTATGTTTAAGCCAAACTGGGAACCATTCGCTGGACTTGGTTGGTTACACGTACTTAAGACAGCAGCAGGACAGATGTTCTTCTCACTATCACTTGGTATGGGTATCATGGTAACATTCGGTTCATACCTACCAAAGAGCGAGAACCTAATTAAGCAATCAATCGTAGTTCCTGCAGCAGATACTATAGTAGCTATCATGGCTGGTCTTGCAGTAATGCCTGCAGTATTCGCAGCAGGTCTTGAACCAGGAGCTGGCCCAGGATTACTTTATGTAACACTACAAACTGTATTTGAATCAATGGGAGCAGCAGGTCCAATCTTCGGATTCATGCTTTACTTCTTAGTATTCATCGCAGCTATTACATCATCAGTATCACTTCTTGAAGTATTAACTTCATCATTCATCGATAAGTCAGAAGAAAAGGGTAAGGCTCCAAACAGAAAGCTTGCAACTATCATCACTACTTTAGTAGTAGCTGCTGGTGCAACATTAGTATCATGCGATGGTCTTGGTGCTAACGGTGTTTGGGTTCCATTCCAAAAGTGCTTCGAACAAATCCCTGTATGGTGTGACTGCTGGTTAGACTTCTTCGACTGCATCTCAGAAGGTATCTTGATGCCAGTATCATGTCTAATCATGTCATTATTAATCGGATGGAAGTGGGGACCTAAGTTCTTACAAGACGAAATCGAACAAGAAGGTAACGTATTCAAGGCAAAGGGATTCATTCTGTTCTGCTTCAAGTTTGCAGCTCCAGTAATCCTATTATTCGTATTATTCGGACAACTTGTAGACTTCGGTATCTTAAACGTAGCTATCTAATATTAAATATAAAAGCGTTCACTTTTAGTGGGCGCTTTTTACATAGAGAATTATGAAAGAAAAAGACTATAACTGGTTTTTAGATAATTATGAAAACCTGTATGAAAAATATGGATCAAAGTTCATAGCCATAAAGGACGAGAAGATTCTTGGAGTATACGACAGCTTCTTCGATGCTGTTAAGAAGAATAACTCAATAAAGGACTTCATAGTTCAAAGGCTAGATAAGGATAAATCCGCATACACAAAAAGCACCCGCTAAGGGTGCTTTCTTAAATTTCTCTTCTACCTTCCATAGCTTTAAACAGGGTAAC
>JAKSSK010000023.1 GCA_024403135.1 Clostridia bacterium | reverse complement strand
TTAGCCACCTAAAGTGTATCACATACCAACATATGCTCCCATCATAACGGTTAGGGTTTCCGTCGACGCCTACTATTAGTTCGGGCCGCCCTCATAAGTCCATTCAATAAGTCTATCCATGCTATGCTTTCACCTTCCATAGCTCGCTGTGATGTTTTCAACAAATCTACTACTCTTAATCATCGGTTTTGCTATTAAATTAGCCTTATTGTACACTCATATTTTTTTCTTGTCAACACATTGTATTTGCTTATTTTTCGCTGTATAATGATTGTGTTGATTTTATTAAAAAGGAGCATTAATTATGTATAAAGAAGCTATTAGACCCGTATGGGCAGAAATCAATCTTTCCAATCTAGATTACAACATTAAAAACATCAAAGCTAAGATTGGCGATAGACAGATGATCGGCGTAATTAAAGCTGACGCTTACGGTCACGGTTCAGTAAAGGTTGCAGAAGTTTTAAGAGAAAACGGATGCAAGACTTTCGCAATAGCTACCCTTCAAGAAGCAATCACTTTAAGAGAAGCTGGAGCTACTGAAGAAATCATCATGCTTGGTCTTACTCCAGACATGTATGCTGATACTATCGTAGATTACAACATTACTCCAGTAGTATGCGACGCAAACAATGCAAAGGCATTTAGCGATGAAGCTGCTAAGAAGGGTAAGGTAGTAGAAGGTCTTCTTGCTGTAGATACTGGAATGGGAAGAATTGGATACCTAGCAGATGAGCTAGATTACGCTATCTGGGATGTAAAGAAAATCGCTGCACTTCCTAACTTCAAGATCAAAGGTATGTTTAGCCACATGTCAACAGCAGACGCTTACGACAAGACTTATTCACACCAACAGGAAGCAAAGTACAATAGATTCTACGAAGCACTTACTGCTGCAGGAATTAACATTCCATTTAGAACATTAGCAAACTCAGCATCAATCATGGAACTTCCTTCAGTTCACTTCGACGCTTGTCGTCCTGGCATCATCCTTTACGGAATGTACCCATCAGACGAAGTTGATGTTAACCAGCTAGCTCTAAAGCCTGTAATGCAGATCAAGGGCAACATCGTTCACCTAAAGGACGTACCTAGCGACTTCTCAGTAGGCTACGGCAGAAAATATATATCCAAGGCACCTGCTAAGATTGCAACACTAGCACTAGGATATGCAGACGGATATCCAAGACCATACTCAGCATTCGCCAAGGTAATTGTTAACGGAGTTGTTTGTCCTATCGCAGGAAACATCTGCATGGACCAATGCATGGTAGATGTAACAAACGTTCCTGACGTTAAGGTTGGAGATGAAGTAATCATCATGGGTTCAGACGGAAAGAACCAAATCCTTGCAGACGATATTGCAAAGGCAACAGGAACAATAAACTACGAAATCACTTGTGCTCTAGGACAGAGACTTCCAAAGGTTTACGTAAAATAAAGACAAGGTGGCTTAAAAAGCCACCTTTTTAATAGCTAGCTTTTGTGTTAAAATAGGGCCATAGAAAAGGAGGCTAATATGGCTTTTGGATTTTTAAAGAAAAATAATTTTGCAGATACAATCTTTTTTAATGGAAAAATATTTACTCAAGACCCAGAATTTCCTGAGGCTAGCGCCGTTTCCTGCAAGAACGGACTGATTCAGGCAGTAGGGGATAACGAATACGTAAAGGAGTTTGAAGGACCAGATACAGAGCTCATCGACCTAGAAGGAAAGTGCATGTATCCTGGATTCATCAGCATGAAGGTTCCCTTCGTATACCAGGCATTTAAGGATCTTTGCCTAAAGGTAGACGTGGAAGATGATTTAGACTACGTGCTTAGACAAACTGAAGATTACGTAAGCGAAAATCCTAATCTTGATACATACTTCGTCTTCGGCTTCGATGGACAGATCGTGGACGATGTGGATATGGGAACTATGGCTAAGAGGCTAGATGAGATTTCAGAAGATGTTCCTATCATACTTTTAGATGATTTAGGCATGGTATTTAGAATGAACACCGTGGCTGCAAACATACTTAACGAGACTGCAGAAGAGGAGTGCGTTGAGATCATCACCTTATCCTACGTGATCAACATATTCCTGCCATTCGACTACGATGAAAGTCAGGACATTGCCAAGGGAATCATGGAAAAGGCAAAGGATATGGGATTCACTTCGGTTGTAACTCTTGGAACTCCTGGTTATATGGACGAGGCATTTTTAAACGCCCTTCTTCAGATTCATACCCAGGAAGATTTGAGCCAGAGATTCTTCTTCTCACAGTGCCAGCCATACCAGATAGGAAACGGGGCTGTAGGATATTCCCTAGTGGATAAGCAGACTTCCTGCGTTGAACTAGGGGATGAGGTAGGCTACCAGTACCTAAACGTTAGGATGAATCCTCTTGCAGCTTGGGACTACGATGGCCTATACGAGATGTGTAAGGATGCCATAGACCGTGGCTTTAATGTAATAATAGACTGCGCGAACCAAGAGCTGGCTGACCTTGCCTTTGATGTGCTATACCACCTAAGGGATGCAGGATTTACAAAGCCAGTGCTAGCACTAGGACTTCCTGAAGATGTAACTGCTTTAGAGGATGATTCAATCTTAAGGACAGGCATATTCGAAGCAGAAAATCAAAGCTTCGTAAAGGCATCATCACCAAAGGAAGCTTTAGATCAGCTTACAGTCCAGGCGTCTAGGCTTCTAGGAATGGAAGATGTCTTAGGAACTATCGAGCCAGACAAGTATGCAGACTTTACCGTATTCGATGAAAACATATTGGAATTTTCAATGGGTAAGTTCTCCCAACCACATGCTGCTATGACTGTGGTGGCAGGTCAAATTCGATACGATGCTCAGTTTGAAGCGGATAACGAAATGTTAAGTATGATTCAATTCTAAAAAAAAGCGGATGCAATGCATCCGCTTATTTATTTGCCATAGTGTCTAGATATACCGCATGGGCTCTTAGTTTTGAATTTTCAATGTGGCAGTCGATAGCCTTAATGGCTTCACCAACATCGCCCTTTCTAATAGCGTCTAATAGGTCTTTATGCTCCTTCATCATAGCTTCAAGCTGCGCCTGATTATATCTTATGGACTGCCTAGTCTTTACGATATATTCCTTGTATGACTTTAGAACCTGAGCTAGGAATCTACTTCCAGTAGAGCTATATATTATATCGTGAAAATCTGTATCTATCTCTAGAATCTTAAGCACGTCGTTCTTCTTTGTGTAGAATTCCATCAGATCGTACTTGTCTTCTAGCTTTTCAATATCCTCTACCTTGATCTTTCCTATGGCTCTTCCCATAGCAATTCTTTCAAGAGCTCCTCTTACGGCATAGATATCGTCTATATCGTCTGGAGTAAAACCTCTAGCGAAACATCCCCTGTTAGGTATGTAGTCTATTAGATGCTCTTCCTCTAAAATCTTAAATGCTTCACGAATAGGGGTTCTGCTTACTCTTAGTTCGGTAGCAATCTGATTTTCCTTAATCTTCTCCCCAATTGCATATTCCCCTTTTAAGATTCTCTCTCTGATGATGTTTGCAATCTCATCTGTTAGAGAGAAACTGTTTGAGAATTTGCTATACATATTGCACCTCCACTATAAAATGTGGTTTTCTAGTACTTGCTTATCGTAGTCGAAGCCTTCAATGTTTAGATATTGCTGGGCAGTTTCGATTAGAGCCTTCATTGGGCAAAGTCCAATAAGTTCAGTTTCAAGAACCTTAACGCCCTTTGCAGCTGCAAGTTCTCTAACCTTTTCAGTTACTGTGTAAAGTGAAGTAACTTCGAAGTTAGTCATGTTGCATGATACCTGTGCGATCTGTCTACCGTGAGCTACTACGTCAAATCCCATTGACTTAACGCACTTGAAGCCGCCGTCCTTTTCTCTGATAGTCTTAGCGATTTCCTTAGCTAGTTCAACGTCGTCAGTATCTAGGTTGATGTTAAATGCTACAAGAGGTGGTCTTGCACCTACTGCCATAACGCCAGCAGTTGGGTGAATTCTTCTTCCGCCAAAATCTGGTTCCCAGTCTTCTTCTTGAACCTTTTCAGCCATGCCTTCAAACTGACCTTTTCTGATCTTTACAAGGTTTTGTCTTTCAGGTCTAGTTGCTGAGTTTTCATATAGGAAAACAGGAACTCCTGCTTCTTCTGCGATTCTCTTTCCTACTACCTTTGAAAGCTCAATACAATCTTCAGTAGTTGCATCCTTAACTGGTAGGAAAGGCATTACGTCTACAGCGCCCATTCTAGGATGTTCGCCAACGTGCTTAGTAAGGTCGATTAATTCTGCAGCTTTCTTTACTAGCTTTACGCTTGCTTCTTCAACGCCCTTAGCATCGCCGATATATGTGATAACTGTTCTGTTATGTGCTGGGTCTGATGAGTAGTCAAGTAGAGTACATCCTGCTGTTGTTCTAATTTGATCTACACATGCCTCGATAACATCTTTTCTTTGTCCCTCTGAGATATTAGGGATACTTTCAATAATTTGAGCCATTTTATTTCCTCCTTACAGTGAACTTAAAATCTCTCCAAAACATTTCTTAGCAATAACTTCACCTTGATCATACATCTTTTGGCCTTCTTCTTCGTAGAACTTAGCCTTAGCTTCGTCCTTTACCCCTGGAAGGTTGATCTTTACGTTAAGCCATGCTCCCTTGATAGCTGCCATTAGCTGAAGGAATGCGACCCCTAAATCGCTTGCTGCGTTAGGATTGGATACTCCTACTAAAGTCTCAGCAATCTTTAATCCTTCAAAGGCATACTTCATTGTGTTGAAAGGAACTTCTGTTGCAACTAAAGTTCCATCGTCTATAGCCTTTCTTCTTGCCTGTTTTTCTTCGTCTGTTGACTTAGGCATCTTGAAAGCGTTAGCTATGATATTAAAAGCGTCAGTATCTCTATCTACCTGCTTTATTAACTCTTCATAAAGTGGTGTGCCATTCTTTACGGCTTCCTTGCAAGCTGCTACGCCATCAGCGTACTTCTCTGGCTTTTGAAGTGTAAGGTCAGCAACCATCATAAATAAGGCAAAGCCTTGTGCTCCAGCTAATGCTGAAACGCTGCCGCCACCAGGTGCAGGTGCATCTGATCTTAATATGTCTAAGTATTCAGTTACTTTCATATCTACTAATTTCATTATACCAACTCACCTTTCTTGATTACTTGTAGGGCTAGGTTTGAACCGAATCTGTAGCAAAGCATTTCCATGTTTGGTGCATCCCAAATTACGAAGTCTGCCTGCTTACCTACTTCGATAGTACCTACCTTTTCTCCTCTATTAATTCCGCATGCAGGGTTGATTGTAACTGCAGTAAGAATTTCTTCTGGAGTCATCTTGTATTTTAAATATCCAAGGTTCATTACAAACTGTAGGTTTAGTGATGGACATGAACCTGGGTTAAAGTCTGATGCCATGGCAACAGGAACTCCAAATTCATCTATCATTCTTCTAACTGGTGCAAAGGTTGCTCCAAGGTAGAATGATGTTGCAGGAAGTGTCATAGCGATAGTTCCGCCCTTAGCCATTGAAGCCATGCCTTCATCGTTTATTACGATAAGGTGCTCAGCTGAAGTAGCTTCCATTTCTCCTGCAAGCTTTGATCCACCAATAGCTTCGATTTCATCTGCGTGAATCTTTAGGCCAAAGCCCATATCCTTTGCAGCCTGTAAGTACCTTCTTGATTGGTCTACGTTGAAAACCGAGTCCTCAGTAAAGATGTCGATAAACTCTGCCAGATCATTTTCCTTTACATAAGGCATCATCTCATTGATGCAAAGGTCGATGAACTCATCTTCCTTGCCCTTGTAGTCTTCCAGCACTACGTGAGCAGGCATAAATGTGGAAACGATGTCCATAGGATGGTCTTCGTTAAGTTTCTTTAAAACCTTTAGAAGCTTTACTTCGTTTTCTAAGTCGATTCCGTATCCTGACTTAGCCTCTGCAGTTGTAACTCCAAGGCCCATCATCTCGTCTAGGAATCCTTCAGTCTTGTCATAAAGTTCTTCAAAGGTAGCTTCTCTAGTCTTCTTTACTGTATCGTTTATTCCGCCGCCAGCTCTAAGGATGTCTAGATATCCAGCGCCCTTTAGCTTTAGAGGAATTTCGTTTTGTCTATATCCGCCGAAGATCATGTGTGTATGACCTTCAACTAATCCAGGTGTTACCAGGTTTCCTTCAGCGTCGATAACCATATCGCAGTCCTCTTCCTTGCAAGGAAGCTTGCCGTCAGAAGTGATAGCCTTGATTACTCCATCTTCTGATAGGATTGCTGCGTTATCCAGCTTTAGGTTTTCACCTTGCTTTTCTCCCTTGTGAGGAAAGCTTCCAACTGGAGTCTGTAATCTTCCAATGTTCTTAATTAATAGTGTTGACACTTGGTCCTCCTTATTAAAGTGATAGGTTGCCATAAGGCAACCTACCTACCTCTATTTTACGAACTTGTCTACCATTTCATCTACTAGTTCATCCTTTGCAACGAATGGAATAGTGATGTGGCCCTTGCCAGCATAGTTCTTGTTGTATTCAACGGAAGTTGAAACTGCGTTTTCGTTTCTAGCCCAGTTTCTTCTAGCAACTCCGCCCATAACGTCCCACATCATAGCTGAGTGAAGAATTTGGTCTACCCTTTCTGAACCGTCTAGTAATAGGCCGAATCCACCGTTGATTGACTTACCGATTCCTACGCCGCCGCCGTTATGTAGTGCGCATAGTGACATACCTCTAGCTGCATTTCCTGCGAAGCATTGAACAGCCATGTCTGCCATTACGTTCGAACCATCCTTGATGTTTGAAGTTTCTCTGAATGGTGAGTCTGTACCTGATACATCGTGGTGGTCTCTACCCATCATAACAGGACCGATCTTTCCTTCTCTTACTAGCTTGTTGAATGCTAGACCTATGTCTCTTCTACCTTCTGCATCTTGGTAAAGGATTCTAGCTTGTGTACCAACTACTAGTTTGTTCTTCTTAGCATCTCTGATCCAGATCCAGTTATCTCTATCTTGTCCTCTTCTGTTAGGATCGATAACTTCCATAGCAGCCTTATCTGTTGCATCTAGATCTTCTGGCTTACCGGATAAGCAAACCCATCTGAATGGTCCATAACCGTAGTCGAATAGGATTGGTCCCATGATGTCTTCAACGTATGAAGGCCAGATGAATCCATCCTTATCGTCGTAACCGTTCTTTGAGATTTCCTTTACGCCAGCATCGTACATAGCCTTCATGAATGAGTTACCATAGTCGAAGAAGTATGTACCCTTTTCAGTTAATGCCTTGATAGCCTTGTAGTGTCTATGTAATGTCTTGTCTACTTCTGCAACGAATTTATCTCTATCGTCGTGAAGCATCTTAGTTCTTTCTTCAAATGTCATGCCTACTGGGCAGTATCCGCCGTTGTATACGTTGTGGCATGAAGTTTGGTCGGATAATAGGTCGATGTGGAAGTCCTTCTTAACTGCAGCTTCTAGTAAATCTACGATGTTACCGTGGTATGCGATTGAGATGCTTTCCTTCTTAGCAATCTTTTCGTTTGCAAGCTTGAAGATTTCATCGATGTCATCCATTACTACGTCAACCCAACCTTGGTCGTGTCTAGTTTCGATTCTTGAAAGGTCAACTTCTGCGAAGATACCTACAGCGTTAGCGATGTTAGCAGCCTTTGGTTGAGCACCACTCATGCCGCCAAGACCTGATGATACGAATGTGTGTCCAGCAAGGTCTCCATCAGCAGGAACGCCTAGTTCTTTTCTACCAGCATTTAGGATAGTGTTGAATGTTCCGTGAACGATACCTTGAGGTCCGATGTACATCCAGCCACCTGCTGTCATCTGTCCGTAGTTAGCTACTCCCATTTCTTCTGCAACTTCCCAGTCTTCTAGGTTGTCGTACATACCGATCATCATTGAGTTAGTGATGATTACTCTAGGTGCAGTTGGCTTTGAAGGGAATAGGCCTAGAGGATGTCCTGATTCAACTACTAGAGTTTGGTTTTCAGTTAATTCTTCTAGGTACTTCTTGATTAATCTGTACTGTAACCAGTTTTGGCAAACTTGACCAGTTTCACCGTAAGTTACTAGTTCGTATGGATAAAGTGCTACTTCGAAGTCTAGATTGTTTTCAATCATAACTTGGAATGCCTTACCTGCTAAGCATTTACCCTTGTATTCGTCAATTGGCTTGCCGTAAATTCTGCCTTCTGGTCTATATCTATATGCATAGATTCTGCCACGAGTAGTTAATTCTTCCATGAATTCTGGAGCAAGCTTTTCGTGTAATTCTTCTGGTACGTATCTAAGAGCATTCTTTAAAGCGATCTTAGTCTGTTCCTTAGTTAGTCTAAATCCTCTATCTGGAGCTCTTCTAATGCCTTCTTCAAATTTAGGCATATCTGGATACTCGTTACCAAGTTGGATTGTCATTGCGCCTTGAATTTGCTTGTTATCTAACATTGTTCTCCTCCTTTACTTTAAAGGTAATACTTTTTCTACTGCTTCAAGAATTGAATTATCCTTTACCATGTCATCAAACTTTTGAAGTTGATCGTGCATAATGATATCTGTTTCTACTGGTGGAACTTGGGTTCTGATGAAATCGTATGCTGCCTTTGTTGCTGGAGCTAAATTGTCAATGCCGTGTTCTCCCATTTCTTGTCTTAGCCAGATTGCTTGTGCAGCTGTTGAAAGTTCAATACCGATAACCTTCTGTGCGTTGTCTAGTACCATAGCTGCTGTTCTAGCTGAAGTTGCTCCCATTGATACGTGGTCTTCTTGGTTTGCTGATGTAGGAATTGAGTCTACGCATGCAGGGTGGTCATAAACCTTGTTTTCTGAAACCATTGAAGCTGAAGCGTACTGAGCGATCATATATCCTGAGTTTAATCCGCCGTTCTTTACAAGGAATGCAGGTAATCCTTCTGATAGAGCAGGGTTAACCATTCTTTCTTGTCTTCTTTCGGATACGTTAGCTAGTTCTGAAATTGCAATCTTTAAGAAATCGAATGCAAGTGCCATTGGTTGGCCGTGGAAGTTTCCGCCTGAGATTACTTCATCGTGATCTGGGAATACGATTGGGTTATCTGTTACAGCGTTGATTTCTCTTGATACTACTTCATATACATAGTTGATTGCGTCTCTTGATGCACCGTGAATCTGAGGTAAGCATCTCTGTGAATATGGGTCTTGAACCTTGTTAGGTTGAAGTGGAAGTGCGTTCTTTGAACCTTCAAGTAGGTTTCTTAAGTTTTCTGCAACTGCCATTTGACCTGGATGGTTTCTAAGTGCATGAGTCTTAGGGTCGTAAGCCTTACCGATTGCATGAAGAGCTTCGCCTGTCATTGCACCAGCGATATCTGCAATCTTCATTAGGTTCATTGCATCATATAGAGTGTTAAGGCCTACAGCTGTAAGCATTTGAGTACCGTTGTTAAGAGCAAGGCCTTCCTTTGAAGCAAGTTCTACTGGAGTAAGTCCTGCATCCTTAAATGCTTCCTTAGCTTCTACTACTTCGCCCTTGTATTCAACTAAGCCCATTCCGATTAGGCCAAGTGCGATACATGATAGAGGAGCAAGGTCTCCGGACGCTCCTACTGATCCTTTTTCAGGTACTAGTGGGTGAATACCTGCGTTTAACATGTCTACTAAAGTTTGAACAGTGTTAAGTCTGATTCCTGAGTTACCTCTTGATAAAGAGTTAGCTCTTAATAACATAGCTGCTCTTACATACTTTGCTTCGTAAGGTTTACCTAGCGCACAAGTATGTGACATAATTAAGTTCTTTTGAAGTTGAGCAGTTTGTTCTGTGTCGATTGAAACGTTTGCAAATTTTCCGAAGCCTGTTGTTAGTCCATATACAACTGCCTTGTCTGCAACTTTCTTTTCAACGTATTCTCTCGCCTTTTGAATTGCTTTTTTAGCATCTTCTGAGATTTCTACCTTTTCGTAACCACGACATACTCTGATTACTTCATCGACTGTTAAATCCTTTCCGTTAATAATAACTGCCATTTCCGTCTCTCCATTTCTTTATTTTTATGCATTTTTGTGTATGAATATACATAATAGTATACCTGTTTTCCTTGCCTAATATTATACACCTAGCAAAGTGATTTTCCACTACTTTTCTTGTAGATTCACACCTTTTCTAGGGTTTTTTTGCCTTTTTTACCCCCACTTCATCACTATGAAGCGCTATCGCTTTATCGTGTATAATTATAAGATTTTTCTCATATTGTGTGCACCCGTTGAAATTGCTATATTTTTGTCAATATCTTGTTTTTTGTAAATACATAGAAAAAAGCCCCTCAAAGCCTGTTCTTTGAGGAGCCTTTTTGTATAAACTTGCATTACTTTTCCATATCGTTATGGATTATATACTTTGCACTCTTAGGAAGTCTTTCGTTTATCTCGTTCATAAGATTATCTGTACACTTTACTTCATCTACGAATACATTTCCCTTTGGTGTAACTAGCTTAGGATCTTTTGGAACCATTCTTCCAGGAACAACCTGTCCTAAAGGAGTGTTGGCGTAATCCTGGTGTTCTTCCTGTAACCTTGCTATTACATCCTGCTTTCTGCTGAATCCAAGATCCATCTCAAATACATTTGCTATCTCCTGAACTAGCTTACGGTTAGAGTACATTACGTCGTTTTCGATTACGGAGTTTACCTTTTGGATTCTGCCTTCTGTATTTGTAAAGGTACCGTTTGTTGAAGCAAATCCTGTGGATGGTAGGATTATCTCTGCCTTCTTGCCAGTCTGGGTCATATGAGTATCTACCACAGCTAAGAATTCTAAGCCATCAAGATCTAGTTCAGGATCTTCGCCGAATACGACTAAAGCCTTAACATCATCTAAGACTTCAGGCCCATCTGTAATTCCCAGGTCGATTAGTCCCTGAGAGTTGTTCTTTGCCTTTAGCTGAAGTATTCCATCTCTAGGACTACCAATATGTCCAGATAGAAGGGCGATGTCTGCTATTAGCTCTGCCGCATCTGTAGTTACCATATTCTGAGAGAATACGATCATAGCCTTTTTAGCTTCCATGTAGTACTTAGCAATCTTTTCTTCTCTGACCGAAGGAACAACGTCTTTTACCGATTCATAAAGCTCATCGTATCCTTCAAAGCGATTTGCCTTTCCGCTATCCATGATGCACTTAGCTATTGCCCTAAGTGTGGATAGGTCGTTATGTGTATAAAGGGCCTTGGCGTGTCCCATTGCCTGCTCGTAACCTGTTGGATTTACTAGGATTAGCTTGCTGCCTCTATCTGCAGCCTGAATCATCTTGATGTTCATAACAGGGTTATCTATCAGGTTGTAGCCGAATATTAGGATTACATCTGTAGAAAGAAGTTCTTCTATTGTATTAGGTGATACGTCGTGGCCTAGTACAGGTAGAAGTCCGCTAGCTCTGTTTTCGAAGTTGAAGCACTTTGCCCCAAATGTATCTGCCAATTTCTTTACTACATAAGCCTCTTCGTTAGTAAATCTGTCGGATACCGAGAAGGCTACCTGCTTAGTTGAGTACTTAGTTGCAATAATCTGAAGCTTCTTTGCAATGTGCACAAAGGCATCATCGTAGGAAATTTCTCTGAATTTTCCATCTTCCTTGATCATTGGGCTTGAAATTCTGCCTTCCATCTGGAAGCAATCGAAGCCGAACTTGCCTTTACCACAGATAAGTCCCTTGTTTACAGGAGCTTTCTTGTTGGTAACCGCCTTTACAAGCATGTTGCCATAGTGCTCTATCTTTATTCCGCATCCTACGGAGCAGTATGAGCAAATTGTTTCAACCCTTTCACCCTTTAGAGGTACGTCCTTGGCTGTAAAGTGCTTACCCTTTAATGCTCCTACAGGGCATACGCTTACGCACTGGCCGCAGCTGATGCAGCCTGACTCTGAAAGCTTCTTCTCTAATGAAGGCTTAACGTTGGTGTCAAAGCCTCTTCCAACCAGGCCTAAAGCTCCAATTCCCATTACCTCGTCGCATATGCGGACGCATAGACCACAAAGTATGCACTTGTTAGGGTCTCTTATGATAAATGGATGGTCATCTTCATCGTCAACCTTGTCTATATCTCCATTGAAACGTTCTGGGTGAACGTTGTACATGTTGGCATATTTTATTAGCTTGCACTCGTAGTAGTCATGACAACCACATTCAAGACACCTGTTTGCTTCCTTTACTGCCTGCTCTTCGTTAAAGGTCCAGGTAACCTCTTCGAAGCTGTCCTTTCTGTCGTCTGCATCAAGTACCTTGGTTGCCTGACGGAACATGGTTTCTCTATCTTCAAAGCTTTCGCTGGTTACATCATCTCTTGCTGAGAAGTACGGCTTAACATAGGTCATCTTTCTGCCCTTTAGATAAGCGTCGATAATGTCTGAAGCCTTCTTTGCATCGGCTATGGCTTCTATTGCTATGGAGATCTTATCGTTTCCGCAGTCACCTGCTGCAAAGACTCCTGGAATGCTGGTCATGAATGTATCTTCGTCATACCAAATTCCGTTCTTCTTTGTCTTTTCTAATGAACCGAAAAGCTTTGAATCTACAGCCTGCCCTATAGCTAGGATTACCGTATCCACATCAAGTAGCTCAGTCTCACCTTCTATTGCAATTGGCTTACGTCTACCTGATTGATCTGGTTCTCCCAGTTCCATCTTCTGAAGAAGTATCTGCTTTACGAAGCCTTCTTCGTCTGCCAAAATCTCAAGAGGGTTTGACAGGCTCTTGAAGATTACCCCTTCCTCTGATGCTTCCTTTATTTCCAAAGCATCAGCTGGCATCTCATCCTTAGTTCTACGGTAGATGTTGTATACCTTGCTTGCACCAAGTCTAACCGCTGAACGGCAGGCATCCATTGCGGTATTACCACCGCCTATGATTGCCACCTTTTCTCCTAGGGAGATTGGTTCGTTTCTAACTATCTTTCTAAGGAAATCTATTCCTCCAATTACTCCCTTGGAATCTTCACCTGGACATCCTGTACCTGTGGATACCCAAGCGCCTATTCCTAGAAGCACTGCGTCGTATTCTTCTCTCACCTTATCGAAGGAAACGTCTGTACCTACTTTATAGTTGGTTAGGATTCTTACGCCCATCTTCTTGATAAGGTTTATCTCTGAATCTAAGATTCTCTTTGGAAGTCTGTACTCAGGGATTCCGTATCTAAGCATTCCGCCGGCCTTTGGCATTGCTTCAAACAGGGTAACTTCGTGTCCCTTTTGGCGAAGGAAGCTTGCTGCGGATAGTCCCATAGGACCACCACCTATGATTGCCACCTTCTTGCCAGTTTCTGGCTCTATCTCTGGAAGATATGGGTTTTCGCTCATAAGGTCCATATCTGCCGCAAATCTCTTTAAATCTAGTATTGCAATTGGCTCATCTTCTAGTCCTCTTCTACATTCCTTTTCGCAAGGGTGAGGACATACTCTGCCTATAGAAGCTGGTAGAGGAATCTTCTCCTTGATAAGCTTTATTGCCTGGTCGTACTGCTTGTTTGCAATTAGACCTACATAGCCTTGGCAGTCCGTATGTGCAGGGCATGTTAAGACGCAAGGAGGTCTGCAGTCTCCAATGTGTGTTGAAAGAAGCAGCTCTAGATTAGTCTTTCTAGATTCAACTACCCTTTTGGTATGGGTCATGACCACCATGCCTTCTGCAATCTCTGTTGCGCAGGCCTTGCAAAGCTTTGGATTTCCTTCAACTTCAACTACGCAGATGCCGCAGGATCCATAGACCTTGGTTCTCTCGTCGTAGCAGAATGTTGGAATGAAAATATCGTTTTCCTTTGCAACTTCTAAAATTGTTTGGCCAGGGAAGCCTGTTACTTCACGGCCGTCTATGTTTATCTTCAGTTTGTTACTCATCTTAGCCGCCCCCTATTCCTTAGTGATTGCATCAAACTTACAGCCTAACATACATTTGCCACACTTGATGCAAAGGTTTTGATCGATAGTAAACTGCTCTTTAACCTTGCCTGAGATTGCATTTACTGGGCATTTCTTTGAGCAAAGGCTGCAGCCTACGCACTTATCTGTAATCTCGTACTTAACCAGCGCCTGACAGGAATGGGCTGTGCATTTCTTCCTATAGATGTGGTCTTCGTACTCGTTTCTAAAATATTTTAAGGTTGTTAAAACTGGGTTTGGCGCAGTCTGTCCCAGTCCGCAAAGGGAACCTTCCTTAACCTTGTATGCCAGTTCTTCCAGTTTCTCTATGTCTCCATCTTGGCCTTCACCTGCTGTAATTCTCTCTAGGATTTCCAGCATACGCATAGTACCTATACGGCAGTATACACACTTTCCGCAGGATTCCTTACGGGTGAACTCTAGGAAGTATCTAGCCATGTCCACCATGCAGGTGGTTTCGTCCATTACGATCATTCCGCCGGAACCTACGATGGCTCCAGTCTTGTTAATATCTTCATAAGTAACCTTGGTGTCTATTAGCTCTCCTGGAACGCAGCCTCCTGATGGTCCTCCCATCTGAACTGCCTTAAACTGAGCATCGTTTTTGATGCCCCCACCAATATCGAAGATTACGTTTTCTAGAGGAAGACCCATAGGTACTTCAACTAGGCCGCCTTTTTTAATCTTTCCTGCTAATGCGAATACCTTTGTTCCCTTTGATGGTCCAAGACCCATTTGGGCGAAGGCCTTTCCTCCGTTAACCATTATCCATGGTACGTTGGCAAAGGTTTCAACGTTGTTAATATTTGTAGGCTTTTGCCAGTATCCCTTAGCTGCAGGGAAAGGTGGTTTTAACCTTGGCATTCCTCTTTCGCCTTCAAGGGATGCAATCAGCGCTGTCTCTTCTCCGCATACGAAAGCTCCAGCACCAGCCTTGATTCTAATATCGAAGTCCCAGCCTGAACCGAATAGGTTCTTGCCTAGGTATCCCTTTTCTCTAGCCTGTGCCATGGCGATTTCAAGCCTCTTAATTGCCAACGGATATTCTGCACGGCAGTAGATGATGCCTTCACAGGCTCCAATAGCAAAGCCTCCGATGATCATTCCCTCCAGCACTGAGTGTGGATCTCCTTCAAGGACTGATCTATCCATGAATGCTCCTGGATCTCCTTCGTCGGCGTTACATACAATATATTTTTCCTTGCTTGGCTGCTCTAATGCTGCATTCCACTTAAACCAGGTTGGAAATCCTGCGCCTCCACGGCCTCTAAGCCCAGATTCCTTGATTACCTCAATGACCTGTTCTCTTCTCATGGAAGTAAGAACCTTTCTTGCGGCTTCGTACTGGCCGTATTCTTCAATGTTCTCTGGGTCTATCTTTCCGCAGTTTCTAAGAACTATCCTTGTCTGCTTTTCTAGGAACTGTTCATCCTCGCTAGATATTGCAAATTCCTCGATAGGCTTTCCGCCTTTGATGTGTTCTTCTACAATCTTTGCTGCCTTTTCTTCGTCAACCTTTACGTATCTAGTCAGCTTTCCATCATCGTCATACACATCCACGATAGGCTCTAGGTAGCAAGTGCCTATGCAGCCTGTAGTTCCAACCTTAATATTTAGCCTGTTTTCATAGATGGCTTTTTCTAGTGCTGCTACTGTCTTCTTTGCGCCTGTTGCAATTCCGCAGCTTCCTTGTCCTACTATTACCTTCATGACTATGCCTCCCTAGACCTGATTTCCTCTAGAATTTCTACTACCTTCTCCTTGGTTAAGTTGCCGAAGGTTTCATCTCCTTCAGCGCTTCTAACCATCATTACTGGAGCAAGTGAGCAGCAACCTAGACATGCAACGTTGTTGATGGTGAAGATTCCATCCTCTGTAGTCTGGCCATCCTCTATTCCAAGATATTCTGAGACTTCTCTTGCAATTTCGTCTGATCCATTTACGTGGCATGCTGTTCCCTGGCACATCATAATTAGATATTTTCCTATTGGCTCTAACCTAAACTGGGAGTAGAAAGTTGCTACTCCGTAGATCTTTGCAGGCTTGACCTTTGTTGCCTGGGAAATATGGTTAATGACATCCTTTGGAATGTATCCGAAGATGTCCTGTGTCTTTTGTAAAATTGTAATTAAGCTTCCTGGCACTTTTCCATATTCTTCTAGTACCTTATCTAAAGCTTCCATCTTATCCATGGCGATGCCTCCTTCTTGTACTTATATCTATACCATATGTTAAAGTGCCTTCATCTTCAACAGTATATTTAATAAAGAACAAATTAAATACTTTTAAGAAAAAGGGACGGTTCTTTTTTCTCAAAAAGAACCGTCCCCTCACCTAACTTAGTAATAAAAAAGAGCAGATTTCTCTGCTCTTCGTGGTGAATCAATTATTCAGCTACGTATGGTAGTAAAGCAACGATTCTAGCTCTCTTAATAGCTGTAGTCACTGCTCTTTGGTGCATAGCACAAGTGCCTGTGATTCTCTTAGGTAAAATCTTACCTCTTTCTGTTACATACTTCTTTAGTGTATCAACGTCCTTGTAGTCGATTGCTAATGATTTATCTGCACAGAATTGGCATACTTTCTTTCTTCTCATGCCATTACCACGTCTCTTATCCATCATAATGTTTTCTCCTTTCTTCTAGAATGGAAGGTCTTCCTCTAATTCTTGGAAACCTGATGGAACAGCTTCTTCCTTTGCTGGGCTAGAAGGTCTGTCTCCCCATTCTAAAAACTCTACTCTGTTTGCAACAACGTCAGTAGTATATACTGTATTGCCGTCTTTGTTGGTATAGCTACCTGTCTGTAATCTTCCTGATACAGCTACAAGTCTACCTTTTGCAAGATACTTTTCACAGTTTTCTGCAGATTTGCCGAAAACTACGATTGAAGGGTAGTCTGTTCTTTCGTTATCGCCAAAACCTGTGTTTATTGCGATTGAAAATCTAGCTACTGCCATCTGATTTTGGTTGTATCTAACGTCGGGGTCTCTTGTTAATCTTCCGATCAAATTAACTTGGTTCATTCTACACCTCGAATCCTATTTCTCTTCTTGATTGATGATGATGTGTCTCATAACGTTGTCAGAAATCTTAAGTCTTC
>JAKSSK010000022.1 GCA_024403135.1 Clostridia bacterium | reverse complement strand
TTATCTAAACTCGTCATATTTTTTCTCAACATCTTTCAATGTCTGTATTATCTTAATGTGCTGTGGGCAGATGGATTCACATTTTCCACATTCTATACAAGGGTCAGAGTCCCTCTTTAGCTTATCGTATGGGCCATATATTTTACCCCATATTTCGTGGAATGCCTTTGAAGCACTTTCGTTGTATGCCTCAAAGATCTGGCTTATCTTAATCTTGCTTGGACAGTCATAGCAGTAGTTGCATGCTGTGCAAGGAATTAGTAGATCGTTCTTAAGCTTAGCTGCGTGAGCCCATATTTCTTCGTATTCAGCTTCTGTAAGGTCAGGTGAATCGAAGGTCTTAAGGTTATCCTCTAGAGCTTCCATGGTGGACATTCCTGAAAGGGTTACGAATACGTTTTCTAACTCACTGCAGAACTTAAATGCCAGTCTAGGGTCACCGTTTTTAGCAAGCATGCCCCCTCTTAAAGGCTCCATAATTACTATTGGCTTGCCATACTTTAACGCTAACTCATGAAGTTCCTTTCCTTGAGCAAAGTCCCAGTCGTGGTAGTTTATCTGAAGCTGTACGAACTCTAAAACTGAGCCGTAGGTTTCAAGTATCTTATCTAAAAGATCTAGGCTGCAGTGAAAGCTTGCACCTAGGTGCTTAATCCTGCCTGCCGCCTTTTCTTCAAGAAGGGCGCTGAAGCACTGAATGTTTTCGATGTTTGGCCATTCGTCATCATCTATGGAGTGGATCAGGTAGAAGTCGAAGTAGTCAGTTCTAAGGTGGTCAAGCTGCTTTTGGAATGTGTCTATTACGTCCTGTTTGCTCTTGCATAGCCAAGTAGGCATCTTTGTAGCAAGAAGGTAGCTTTCTCTAGGATAGTCCGCCAATACTTCGCCCATCACTTCCTCAGACTTTCCTGCGTGGTAGCCCCAGGCTGTATCGTAGTAGTTTACCCCATTTTCCATGGCAACCTTTACCATCTTTTTAGTTTCATCTTTATCTATACTTCCGTCTTTTAGCATAGGAAGTCTCATAGTTCCAAAACCTAGTTTGGAGACCTGTAAGTCTTTAAATTTCGAGTACTGCATAATTTACCTCCATATATTCCCATTATATCAAATAAATGGTATAATACAAAGGATAAAAGGAGAGAGATTATGGAATTTTTAAACGGGTTCACATCTGGACTTTCAGACTTCATAGCTCAAAACAACGACATCGGGATAATCTATACAGCTATCGCTAGGTGGGTATTTGTAGCCATAGCTGTTTTTGTGGTGGTTCGAGCTATTAGGTCACTTCTGATCACCAAGAATCCATCAGAAGTTTGGGCATACGTTCAGATAGACGGGATAGAAAACTATCCTTTGACACATTGGGAAAACTTGATAGGTAGACACAAACACTGCGACATCCAGATCAACGATAGCCAGGTTTCAAGAAGCCACGGTACTTTGACCAGGAATTCCAGTGGAAAGTGGATTTTTAAAGACCTTAACTCGGCTAACGGCAGTTTCATAAATGGAAAGCTGGTTACAGAGCCAAAAGAGGTAAAGCCAGGAGATACTCTTTTAGTGGGTCAATCTAAGATTACGCTTATGCCAATATCCCTAGAAGAGCAAAGAAACAACATGGAGTTTCGTAAGCAGGATACTAAGCCTATGAGCCCATGGCCTTCACTTCTTGCAATTACCATCTTCCAGCTACTTGACGTTATCCAGCTTAACATAGCGCTAGGTGATGAATTCACACCTTGGGTTGTTGTAGCCTTTGGCCTTTTATGCGCCGTAATGTGGGTATATGTCCTGTTCCTAAAGGGAATGCAAAGGCGTGGCTTTGAGATGGAGACCTTGGCCTTCTTCTTAACAACCATAGGCCTATCCACAACAGCATCTGCAAATCCAGATGCAGCAATTAAGCTAGCAATAGCTGCAGTTTTAGGCATAGTGCTTATGGTCTTCGTATGCATAGTTTTAAGAAACCTGCAGTTCATGAAGAACATAAGGAAGATATTGGTTATTGTGGCAGCAGGCCTGCTTTTAGCAAACCTGGTATTCGGTACTGTTCAGTACGGAGCTGCCAACTGGATATATATTGGCGGAATTTCCATTCAGCCATCTGAGCTTGTAAAGGTGGTATTCATCATAATTGGTGCGGCCTCCCTTGACGAGCTATTCGAAATGAAGAACTTAACCTTGTTCATAGCCTTCTCGGTTATCTGCCTAGGATGCCTAGCGGTGATGGGAGACTTTGGAACAGCTGCAATATTCTTTGCAACCTTCGTTGTAATGGCCTTCCTAAGAGAGGGCGACTTCTCAAAGTTAATACTTATAGTGTCACTTGCTGTAGCAGGAGGACTTCTTGCCTTAAGGTTCAAGGAACACATAGCCCAAAGGTTCGGCGTGTGGAGACACGTTTGGGAAGACGTGGATAACCTAGGTTACCAGCAGACTAGAACCATGTCAGCTTCAGCTTCAGGCGGCCTTATTGGAGTAGGCGCAGGAAACGGCTGGCTAAAGGAAATATTTGCAGCGGACACAGACCTGGTATTCGGCATGATCAGCGAAGAGTGGGGACTTATCATTGCACTTCTTGCAGTGACAGCAATAATTTCCTTTGCGCTGTTCTCCGTAATGTCAATCATGTCTGGAAGAAGCGCATACTACACAATCGCAGCTTGCGGTGCAACAACAATGCTGGTAGTTCAGACAATGCTAAACGTATTCGGTTCATTAGATATTTTACCGCTTACAGGAGTTACATTCCCATTCGTATCTAACGGCGGCACATCCATGATTGCTGCCTGGGGATTACTTGGATTCCTGAAGGCTGCAGACACAAGGCAAAACGCATCCATTGCGGTGAGCCTGGCGGCAAAGAAGAGAGGGGGCAGAGTAGATGGCTAAGATTGAAAAAAGAGCTTTCCTATGCCTGATAGTTTCCCTTGCATTCGTCCTTGGAATCCTCTTCTATATAGGCGAGCTTGTGGTAGATGGAGATGACTGGGCAACATTTTATGCTAACCAGCACATTTACCACAACGGACAGCTAAACGTAGGCGCAATATATGATAGAGACGGAAACCTTCTAGTTGAAAACACAAAGAAGGGTCCTGTATATAACGAGGACTATGAAAACAGGGTGGCAAACGTTCACGCTGTAGGAGACTGCTACGGCAATGTAGCTACTGGCGCTCAGTACGCCTTTAGAAGCGACCTGGTTGGATACAACTTCCTGACAGGTACATACAGCATTTCTTCATCGGGAAGAAGCATATACCTATCCATAGACTCTGAGGCCAACAAAGAGGCTAAGAGGGCCCTTGGCTATAGCGATGGACTGGTAGGGGTATACAACTATAAGACTGGTGAAATCCTTTGTATGGTAAGTTCACCTGGATACGATCCTAAGAATCCGCCATCACCAGATCAGGCGGCATCGGGAACATATATAAACAAGTTCATGTCATCCACGATTACACCAGGCTCCATATTCAAGCTGGTAACTACAGAGGCTGCTTTAGAGCAAAAGGTGGACTACGATTCTTGGACATACACCTGCACAGGTAAGACAGAGATAAACGGTGAGATAGTTCACTGCACAGCGGCTCACGGCTACCAGGATAAGGATGCAGCTTTAGCTAATTCCTGTAACTGTGCATATGCACACCTGGCCGTAGATCTGGGAGGAAAGACCCTGAGAAAGTACGTGAAGAAGGCAGGACTAGATTCATCCTACGATGTAGATGGAATACAGACTGCCAAAGGAAGCTTCAACTTCCCTAGCGAAAGCAACATCAACCTAAGCTGGGCTGGAATTGGACAGTTCGAGGATCAGGTTAATCCTCTTAGCTACATGGTATTCATGGGAGCAATAGCAAACGGTGGCGAAGCTGCTATGCCATATTTAGTTAAGGACATCAAGGTTGAAAACGCCTTCTCAATTCACAAGGGAAAGGCTGTAATGACAGATGAGCTAATTAACTCAAATACAGCTAGCCTACTTGCAAAGATGATGAAGAACAATGTCAAGAAGACCTATGGAGAGTACAACTATCCTGGCCTAGACATCTATGCTAAGAGCGGTACTGCTGAAAGAGGAGACGGTTATGCCAACACTTGGTTCACCGGATTCCTGAAGGATGAGGAACATCCATACGCATTCATAGTATGCGTTGAAAAGGGAGCCACTGGAGCAGGAACTGCAGGCCCAATTGCAAACAGGGTGCTTCAAAGCTTAGTAAGTAAGTAGAAACTAACTAGATAATTAAAAAGTGCGTTATTGCAACGCACTTTTTTAAATGATATACTAAAAATGTACTAAGTTAGAAAAAAGGAGCGATTTATGTTTAACTACATCTTACAGGGCTTCCTACTTGGCATGGCATATGTTGCCCCAATAGGAACTCAAAACTTATTCGTAATAAATACAGCGCTTACTCAGAGATACAAGAGAGTACTTTTAACAGCGCTAATAGTCACATTCTTTGATGTATCACTTTCAGTAGGATGCTTCTACGGCGTAGGAGCTATCATGGATAGATCCATCTGGGTAAAGCTATTCGTAGCACTTATTGGTTCACTGGTAGTAATCTGGATAGGTATTGGTCTACTGAGAAGCCACGACGAGATGGATACATCTGTGGATACAAACATTCCTGTAAAGAAGATTATAGGAACTGCATGCGTAGTTACTTGGTTTAACCCACAGGCAATCGTAGACGGAACAATGCTACTAGGATCAGCTAGAGCTGGAGTCCCTGTAGAATTTCAGACACCATTCATCATCGCATGCGCTATGGCATCTGTAGTATGGTGGTTCGGAATGTCTTCACTAGTAAATCTACTAAGCTCAGCCTTCAGCAACAAGGTGCTGAGAATAATCAACCTGATATGCGGAGCTTGGATCGTATTCTATGGCTGCAAGTTATTCTACAGCGGCCTATCAATGGCAAATGATTACTTCGCTTGGTAATAAAAAGGGACGGTTCTTTTTTCTTATTTGAGAAAAAAGAACCGTCCCTTATTCTCATGGTTTGAAACAAGGCATAAAGCTTAGTTTGAATAAGTTTGCCTTGTGTTTTTTATCTATAAGTTCCTTTATTTCAGGATCCTCGCAGATCCCCTCTCTGATATATCTATCCAGAACTTCGTATGTGAAGCCTAGGTTGTCCTCATCAGTCTTTCCGCAAAGTCCATCGATAGGAACCTTATCTACGAACATATCTGGAAGGCCTAGCTCTCTTCCTATGGCCTTAACCTCTTGAACTGTTAGGAAGGATAGAGGGGAGAAGTCTCCTGCAGCATCTCCGTATCTTGTGGAGTATCCAACCCAGTCCTCAGACAGGTTACAGGTATTTGCAACCCTTCCGTTGTTTGACTGAGCTACTGCGTATACGGTAGCCATCCTTAGCCTTGGCGGCACATTAGTTGTGGTCGCTACGCTTACTTCTTCAAGGTTAGCCTCTAGCTCATCTAAAAGACCTTTGTATGCGTCCTTGATGTTAATTACATAGTGCTTTATTCCAAGGTGCTCAACCAGCTTCTTTGATACGTCGATATCAAACTGCTCGCCGTTAGGCATCAGCACTCCGATTACCCTGTCCTTTCCTAGGGCTTCAACGCATAGGGCAGCTACAACCGAGCTATCCTTTCCTCCGCTAATTCCAAGGACTGCATTGCATCCAGGACCGTTTTCACTAAACCAGTCTCTTATCCACTTTACTATGTCTTCTTTTATTTTCTTTGCATCGAACATTTCATGCCTCCCAAGTTATATATATTTAGATTATATACCACATATATTATGTTGGCAAATGGACTCATTTGGTATATAATGGTATGGATTATAGGAAAGGGAAAACTTTATGAAGAGCATATATATATCCGACCTAAAGGTTAAGGATGAAATCATGGATTTCTTCATGATAAAGTCTGTACTAGTTAAGTCGGGATCAAACGGTAGGGACTACCTAGACATGGTGCTAGGAGATACCACAGGAGAAGTTTCATCAAAGAAGTGGAACGTATCCCCTCAGGAGGCCAACAAGTTCGCCGTAGGGGACATAGTGAAGGTAAAAGGTCTAGTAAAGGAATGGAACGGCACTAAGCAGCTGGACGTAAACGCAATCAGGCTAGCGGTAGAAGAGGACGACGTGGATAAATCCGCCTTCATCAAGTGCGCACCAATTCCAACAGACGAGATGTATAAATACATGGTGGATACAGCAGAAGGCTTTAAGGATGAAGATCTTAAAAAGCTTTGCCTAAAGGTGCTAGAGGAAAAAGAAGAGAAACTTCTTTACTGGCCAGCAGCATCCAAGAACCACCACGCAGAGTTTGGCGGACTTCTTTACCACATGAAGAGGATGCTAGATAATGGCAAGGCCATGGCAAAGGTATATACAATGCTAGATGAAGACCTGCTTTTGGCTGGAGTTATCCTACACGATATGGAAAAGATCAACGAGATAGATTCAGACCTTAACGGAATGTCCTCAGGATATTCATTTGAAGGCCAGCTTCTAGGACACATCGTGCAAGGCGTAAAGAGCCTTGAGAAGAACTGCGATGAACTAGGCATAGATGAAGAAAAGAAGATCATGCTAGAGCATATGATCCTTTCTCATCACTACGAGCCAGAGTTCGGTAGCCCTAAGAGGCCACTTTTCCCAGAGGCAGAAATCCTGCACTATCTGGACATCATAGACGCTAGAATGTACGACATGGAAGAAGCGTTAAGAAACGTTGAACCAGGAGAATTCTCAGAAAGAATTTGGACTTTAGATAACAGAAGAATCTATAGGAGGAAATAAATGATTAAACTACCTAAAGAGATTTTAAAATTAGTAAACACCCTTGAAACAAAGGGATTTGCCACATATGCAGTTGGAGGATGTGTTAGAGATTCCATCGCAGGAAAACAACCTCTTGACTGGGACCTTGCAACAGCAGCAAGACTGGAAGATCTTAAGGAACTTTTCCCAGAAGCTAAGGTGCTAAATGAAAAGCTGAGCGTAGTGAGAATAGACTACGTTACACAGTACGAAGATGAAGACGGAAACGTATTTGAAGACGGCATCATCGTAGATATAGCCACCTTCAGAAAAGAAGGAAGATATGAAAAGGGTAAACCTGTTGAGGTTGAATTTGTAGATTCCATCGAGGAAGATCTTCCAAGAAGAGACTTTACAGTAAATGCAATTGCAGATAGCCCAGGAAGAGGAATCGTAGACCCATACGGCGGTAGAGACGACATCAAGAAGAGACTGATCAGAACTATCGGCGATGCAGATGAAAAGTTTACTGAAGATCCAATCAGAATGCTTAGAGCAATTACAGTTTGTGCAGAATCTGACTTCGACCTTCAAAAGGATACATTCGATTCAATTTCAAGGAACTATCACCTTCTTTACGATCTAGACATTGCGAAGATCAGAAATGCATATATTAGAATACTTGCAGGTGAATACGCAGGTAAGGGACTTAACATGCTTGCAGCAACAGGAGCAATGAATGCAATCCTCACTGAAGAGGTATTCAAGAAACTTAATCCTAGAGAAAGAAAGGACTTCACTCAAATCTGCAAGAACGTGGACAAACTTCACAGAGTGCCAGAGAGAAGAATGGGAGTTCTATTCACTTGCCTGAGCAGAAAGAAAGCTCTTACAGCAATCAAGCACCTTCAGTTTGAGGAAGAGCTAGAACAACACATGATAGACTGCGCAACTCAGATGGAGCAGGTATACTTTGTAAACAACGAGCTTGAAATGAAGAAGAAACTTCTAGAACTTGGCTGGGATAGATATGAGTTCGTAAACAACGTTGCCAAGGCACAGAGAATCATCTTTGACCTAGGCGAACACAAGATCACGGCTAGAATCCACTTCTATAACGAGATCAAGAGAAAGCACGAGCCTATCTTCGTTGAAGATCTAGCAATCGATGCTAACGATCTGATCGAAGCAGGACTATGCGACGATGAGACGGTGGATAAGATGCTATACAAGTTAACACAGCACGTTCACAAGAATCCTAACCAGAACAACAGAAGAGACCTTCTAAAGAGGGCAAAGACTTACAAGAAGAGCAAATTAATCGCTTCAACAAGCGGAATTAACTGGTGGCGTTAATGGTTAAGGTTGGTAAGATTACCAAAGAAATTTTTAGAGAAAACAAAACAGGATATACAATAGCCATTATGGAAACTGGGGGAGGTTCCTACACAGTAAAAGGGAATCTCCCTGTTTTACATATTGGCAGTATCTATGAATTAAAAGGAACCTTCAAGAAAGATCCCAAGTACGGAGAGCAGTTCGTCTTCACCCACGGTGAAGAGGTGCAAGTTACCAAAGAGGCAGCAATTGAAGGTTTTTTGTCGTCCGGATATATTTATGGGGTAGGACCAAAGATTGCAAGAGATATAGTTTCCCAATTCAAAGAGGATTCATTAAAGATAATTGAAGAGGATCCAATGAGGCTAACTGTAATTCCAGGCATTGGTGAAAAGAAAGCTGAAGAAATTGGGATGTCTTTTAGTAAAGAAAAGGATTATGCAAAGGTTGCGATTTTCTTCTTAGATAACGGAATAGGCTTTGCGGATTCAAGGAAGATATATGAAGTTTATGGACTAAAGGCCATAGACCAGATAAAGGACGATCCGTACAAGATTATCGATGACGTAGAAGGCATAGGCTTTGTGAAGATAGATGCCATAGCAATGAAGATGGGTTTTTCAGAGAATGATCCCCTTAGAATCGATAGCGCCATCATGTATATCCTTAAATACTATGAGCAACAGGGAAGCACATATTTTCCAGAAGATGAGCTTAAGGAAAATGTGGCAAACTACATTGACGTGACCAGAGAAGAGGTAGAGGATGCCATAGAAAGCTTGGCTATACTAGGCGAAGTACACCTGGACATAATAGACGGTGTCAAAGTGGTATATATCTACGAAATATATCAGGCGGAAAAGCAGGTTACCGCAAAGCTGGTGCAGCTAAACGAAGCTGAGCCTGAAGGCCTAAACGTGGACATAGATGGCAAGATAAATAGCGTAAACTTTGGCCTATCTGAAAACCAAAAGTATGCAGTAAAGAACTCCCTGCTTAGTGGAGTTACAATCATCACAGGAGGCCCAGGAACAGGTAAAACTACCATAATCAACACAATTATCCAGGTGCTCATGGAAAGTGGCTTAAAACCTCTTGTAGCCGCTCCTACGGGACGTGCAGCCAAGAGAGTAACTGAGACCAGTGGCCACTACGCAAGCACAATACACCGCCTGCTAGGATTCCATAAGGATGAACAGACAAGCAGGATGGTATTTCAGAAAAACGAGAACGACCAGCTGGATTGCGATGCCATAGTTGTGGACGAGGCATCCATGATAGATATATATTTAATGAATGCCCTTTTAAAAGCCATAAAGCCTGGCACCAGACTTATTCTGGTAGGGGATGTGGACCAGCTTCCATCGGTAGGCCCAGGGAGAGTGCTTCAGGATATGATTGACTCTGAGTACATCAACTATGTAAAGCTTACCGAGATATTTAGACAGGCCCAAGAAAGCGATATAGTGGTAAATGCGCATAGAATTAATAGGGGCGATTACCCTTACTGCGGAGACATTACTTCGGACTTTTACCTGATCAAAAAGCAAGGGGATGATGAAATAGCAAAGACCTTGGTAGAGGAAGTTCAGACAGGTCCTGCTGCCTTCCTTGAAGGGATAGATAGAATGAAAGATGTTCAGGTAATAACTCCTACAAAGAAGGGGCTTCTTGGAACGGAAGAACTTAACAAGGTGCTCCAAAACGCCATTAACCCTCCTAAAGATGGCCTTCCAGAAAAGGGACATTTCAGGCAGGGCGATAAGGTAATGCAGATAAAGAATGACTACGAACTATCCTGGAGAAAGAAGGGCGACTTTACCCAAGGAGAAGGCATATTCAACGGTGAGGTTGGATACATCATTTCCATAGATAACGATAAGGAAGAGCTTACGGTAGTCTTCGATGATGAAAGATATGCCACCTATGAATTCGCTAGGCTGGAGGAACTGGAACTAGCCTATGCCATCACGGTGCACAAGAGCCAGGGAAGCGAGTATCCGGTGGTGATAATGCCGGTGGCAAATTTCTCTGAAATGCTGTCCAACAGGAACCTTCTGTATACTGCAGTAACCAGAGGAAAGGAGACTGTAGTGTTAATCGGTTCTGAAGACCGAATGAAATACATGGTGGATAACAACAAGATAGCCAAGAGATATTCTGGGCTAAGGGATAGACTTCAAAAAATGATAGAAGCCATCTAGTTGATGGCTTCTTTTTTATTGGTTCCTGTGTATGCGTCGTATCTATATACGGTGCCTTTAACTTTGGACTTATCGAATATTATCTTTGGTCCTTTACATGTCTTGATGAAGTAGTAGTCGCCGCTAGTGAATAACAGTTGATCATTTTCATCCATGTACTTTAACCAGCAAAGTGCAATCTGTGGATAGTGTCCGCACTTTATTGGATCTATATTTGTTAAAAGTGTGGTAAAGCTTGCCACATCCTGAAGTGCAAATGTAAGGGCTTCTGCTAAAAACTTAACTTCCTTTGAAGCAGCCTTAAGTTCCTTATGAACTATGCCAGCCTTCCTGTATGCATCGTTTAGCATTTTAGCTAGGCACTGTCTACCTTCAAGCTGATCATCAGAATCGTCGCTTAAAAGCAGTTCTTTCAGCCTATCCATCCTTCCAAGAATTCTATCCTCTAGGTATGGAAGAAGTATCTCTGATGGGTCACCTTCCAGTTCGCCTTCTACTGCAGCAAGAACATCTCTAAGCAGATCCTGATAGTTTACCACGTAGTGGAGTCTGCTCTTTAAAACTCCCTTTGTAACCTTTGGAATGTACTGGCTAAGGAAGTAGCTTTGTGAATAATTAGCGTTAACAGCCTTAAACTGGTCTATACAGTAGTCATCGAAAGTCATGACATCTTTTTCTAGGCTAGCAAAGTTTTCGCATGTCTCCGCTGAAGGATAGTACATATCCACTCCGTATCTAGCAAAGCCAAGAGCGGTAGGCGCTACATATGTAACTGGATCGCTAGGGTTTACTAGATTGAAGATGTTGCTATAAAGGGTATCCTTTGGATTATCCCTTCTTATTGCTCCTGATGGAGTTTCAAAGGTGTAGCAATATATGTTGGAATTACCGTATCTATTGTCAAGCTTTGCAGCAAGCAGATTTGCGCAAGCTGCAGCTCTTGAGTATCCTGTAATCCAAAACTTAACATCCCCAGTCACGCCTTGCATGTATTCATCTAGGAATGCTAGAGCATCCTTTGCAGCCTTGTTAAAGCCTTGGTGCTTACCCTTTACTCCTGATGTGAAGTTGCTGGCCCACTCTGCCTCGTAGAAGGCGCCTCTAAAGGACATTACGATAAGGGTAGATCCTTCGATTTGCTTTCTTCCTGCGATGATACCTATGCTATCTCTGCCAGGCTGCGTATTATAGTCTTGGTTCCACTCTATGTCTGAAAAACCTAAATCGTCCATAAAACTTTTGATTCGATTTGGCGTCTTGCCAAAGGTGGATAAAGCTATCCCCATGGAAGCCTGACAAAGCTCTAGACTGAAGTCTGTGGAACTTTGATCAAAGTATGAATCTTCGTAATCGCAGGCCTCATATATCACAGTGGAGTCTACAGGCGAAGGATATGTGTATGTGTATGTTTCTGCAAATGTTGTTAGTGGCATTAAAAGCACTAGCAAAAGAGCAGATATTTTGTTTCTCATTACTTGCCTTTCTTAAATTTAGCTGTCAAGGTTACATCCTTTTCAACCTTGAACTCGTATGTCTTCTTGGATGAAACCTTCTTCTTTCCATCGTACCAACCATTGAAGCTGTAGTTCTTCTTAGGAGTAGCTTTTAGCTGGATATAGTTTCCTGCCTGGTATAGGCCTGCTCCTTCAACCTTTCCATAGGTTGGATTTTCCACATTGACTCTAACGTCGCAAAGAGTATCCTTTGCAGCATCTCCTGTGATGTCGCTGGTAGGATTTATCTTCTTTCCACCGTCAAAGGTCATCTCATAGTTTGTGCCAATTAGGGTAGTTATGGACTTGCCACTCTTTAGAGCAAGATCCTGGAAGTAGGTTACCCTGGTGTAGTTGCAAATGCTGGAGCTAAATTCATCCAGTAGGATGTCAACCGTAGTATCGGCTAGCGCCTTTAGGGTTATGGTGTACTTACCCTCGGTAGGTAGAACAACGTACTTTTGTCCTGCGCTATCTATGCCGTATACGAATACGGAGTTTGTATCTACTACCTTGCCGTCCTTTATCTGAGCGACAACTTTTCCGCGGTTATCCACCACCGTCAGGTTGATGTCTCCGTGGACCTTCATGATTCTAAACTTTCCGTCGTTGAACAGGTTCACGCGGTAGCCACCGTAGTTAGGGTCCATGGATGTTAACCATGCCAGGCATAGATTAGGCATGTGACCTGATACTAGTGCCTTGATGTTTCCAGCAAAGGTTACCACATCGTCCAGGTTCCTGTATGAGAAGTTTAATAGGCTTGTAGCCAGCCTGTTTCTTGCGTTTAATACATCCTGCTCTGAGTAGGCTATCTTGGAGATTCTGTACATCTCCTTTACGATGTCGTTAAGTCTTCTTAGGGCACTCTTTCTTGATGTCTGGTTAAGCAGGTTGGTGGATATGTCTGTAAGAACTGGAAGAACGCTTTGGATGAAGTAATCCTTTAACGCCTTAGTTCTAGTCGCTTCCATGAAACCGTCTGAACCGAACAGCACCTGAGTGAAGTCCTCAAAGTACTTAACGTAGTTTGTCCTTGAAACCAGTACGCCATCTGAAAGAAGAGGCACGAACTGGGATAGGAAGTATCCTTGTGAGGATCTATCGCTTTCGTTATCCACCAGGGATATATCTGAAACGCTCTTTGCGGATAGGTTCTTTCTAGCAAAGGTGTCTATGGCATAGCCTTTACCTTCAACGTCCATTTTTTCCAAGTTTGCAACCATCTTGTCCATTAGAGCAGCATATGTCTTAGGGCTAGCTTCTCTTGAAGGAAGGTACATATCTATACCGTATCTTCCAAATCCTAGATTAGCTGGCGCAACGTATGTTACCAGGTCGTTGATGTTAACTATGTTGAAAATGTTGCTATACTGATCGCTGTTAGGGCTCTTTGTAAGGTCTGCCCCAGCAGGAGTTTCAAATGTATATGTATAAATGTCATCTTTAGAATATTTTAATTTAGATGCCTTTAGTTCCCCTCTGTCAAGGGCAGCACCAAGTAGGTTTGCTGTTGCAGCACCACGGCTGTATCCAGTAAGCCAGAATTTAACCTTACCTCTGATGTGGTTATCCTTTATGTACTGCTTTAAGAAAGCAAGGGACTGGGTCATAGCGGAGTTAAATCCCTTGTGATCGCTGTCTATTCCCATAGCAAAGTTGCTGGCCCACTCTGTGCCGTAACCTCCGCTTCTAACTGCAAGAGCAATCAAAGTAGTGCAGCCAATCTTCTTGCTTCCAACTATTACACCTATGGAGTCATGAGTTGGGTCCTGTTTGTACGCCTTGTTAGTCTTGCTCTTCATTCCCATCTGTTTCATAATATCTGCGGCATGCTCCGACTGAGTTAGAGGATGGTCGTAAGATGTGAATGTACTTGTGGCAAGTCCGAAGGACATGGTTGCCAGGCTTACGTTAAACTTTGTGGCAGGCTTTGAAAAATATTTATCTGTGTAGTAATATACCTGCTCCTGTGGGCTTAGGGTAGTTGTTGAATAACTATGAATTTTCTTCACCTGGCTGCATCCAGCAAAGGATACAACTGGCATGTAAGTTACCAGCATGACTACCATTAGGATGATTGTTAAAATTCTCTTTTTCATGACATTTCCTTTCATAATTATACATAGTATATTATATCCCACATGGGCAAAAAAAAGAAGTCCTAAATAAAGGGCTTCCTTGTGTTTTGGTATTTTTCTGCTTCAGTTAAGAACCTAGCAAATATCTTGTAGGCATATGGAGTTTCCAGTATTTCTTCCTTTTCTGGGTGGAACTGGATGGTAAGCACAAATGTCTTATCCTTTATGCTAGATGCTTCTACGATTCCGTCCTTTGCTCTAGCGTTTACCTTGATGTGCTTTCCAATCTTTCCTACGCACTGGTAGTGGGAGGACCATACCTTGTATGAACCTGCACCAAGAATATCTGCAAGCAGGGTATCATCGTACACTTTTATGGTGTGGTGAACACCGCCAGAGTGCTTGATGTTTGAACCCCACTCTCCAGATGTGCTCTGGAAAAGAGTGCCGCCATCGTATACGTTTAAAAGCTCGTGGCCTCTGCAGATGGCAAGGATTGGCATATCTAGGCCCATTGCAGCTTCAATATAGTAAAGTTCTGACTTGTCCCTGCCCATATCTCCTAGGGATCCGTATGTTAATACATCGCCATAAAGTGATGGGTTTACGCTGTGGCCACCTGGCACTATTAAAGCATCAATATCCTCTAAGTTAATCTTGGCTTGTCTTAATGAGGATACTTCTGGAAGAATTTCAGAAGTTCCGCCTAGCAGGGCAACTGCAGCAGGGCACTTTGCGTTTTCCCAGGATACTCCCACCTTAAGGTTTGTAAGGTTAGTCTTAAAGGTAATGAAGGAAGGTGTAACCCCTTTATATGCCTTGTTTAGTTTGTACCTGTATGCTACGAAGTGGTAGTACTTAGGGATGGCGTGGCTAGATGCTTCAGACACCATGGACTTAGCCTTGCTAATCTGACCGCTTGTCATTCCCTTTGTATTACCTGCTATGTATGCTAAAGCGTTTTGAATCTTTAGATTCTTAGCTTTTGTTGAAGTATAGTTTTGAAGAACGCAGTAGTAGAATACGACCTTTGAAACCTTGCTTGTATTCTTCATTGAATACCTTTTAAGTTCTCCAGTCTTAGGAAAGGCATTCTTTCCAAATTCGGACCAGGCAGTAAGTGGTGCCTCATCACCGTTCATGTAAAACTGGGTAAGGGTATAGTCTCCTACCGCAACGTTTGTCCTATGGTATGTATATCCTTCATCAGCGTAGGATACCATCTGGAATGAAAAAACGAAGGTTAAAATTAAGATAAGTGATAAGATTTTCTTTTTCATATTAATAAAATTTCTCCTAAATATATTTTTCGCACAAGGTATATGCTAACAAATATGTTTTGCTTTTTCAAGGCATTTTACTGTACATTTAGGGTATTTTTCGGTTAGGAGAAAGAAGGATGAATATATATAATATATATATGAAGATTTTGGACTTTATTTACCCCAATTCCATATATTGTCTGTGCTGCGGAAATGCAATAGATGAGACCAGAAGTTACAGCCTATGCGATAGGTGCGTTAGGGATATTAGGTGGGCTGCAGGAAGGAACTGCAGAAAGTGTGGCAAACCCTTAGAGGATAGCTGGCTAGGGGATAGGTGCGCTGACTGCATGGAAACCTTCCATTCCTTCGATAAAGGCTACTGCGCCATGCAGTACGGAATCCATGGAAGGGCCCTTGCCATGGGATATAAGTATGGGGGAAAGACGTACATGGCGAGTTTTCTCGCTAAAGCCATGGCGGATAGACTATCCATTGAAGATGAGAAATGGGACCTTTTAGTTCCCGTTGCAACAGAAAGGGAAAAGGAAAGGGAAAGAGGCTTTGATCACGCCTACCTTCTTGCAAGTCACCTGGCTAGGGAAATGAATATTAAATGCCTTCCTGCCCTTAGGAGAAAAAAGAGGACCCTTACCCAAAAGGAACTTGACCCTGTAAAGAGAAGGGAAAATATGAGGGGAGCTTTTCAATGCGTGCTAGACGTTACAGATAGGGACATACTTTTGGTGGACGATGTATATACCACAGGGGCCACCGTAGATGAGTGCGCCAGGGTGCTAAAGGAAAGAGGAGCAGCAAGGGTTGACTTCGTAGTCCTTGCCTCAGGAGGAAACAGGCATATTGCCAATTAGAAAAAATGTGGTAAAATACCCTAGAAGATATCTTAATAGCCATCTAGGTCTGTGATTGAAAGTCCAAGCCAGGCACGGGCAAAGGGATCCACGTAAGCTGGTGAAGAACAGTAGCCAGTGATCATGGCGTGCTTTAGAAGTAAGTCCTCCGCAAAGCGGGTTAAGGCAGGTGTGGGGTCAAAGATCAGGTCAGCTAGGCGGCTACTAAGGTATCTTCTTTTTTTTAATTTCCCTATTAAACTTTTTTAATATATGTGGTATACTGTAACCATAATAAAATGTAGGAGGTACTATATATGAAAATAGTAGTAACAGGAAAAAATATAAGCATCAACGAAAAGATTCAAGGTGCTATAGATAAAAGATTTGAGAAGCTTAGCAAATACTTCTCAGAGGACGCTAAGGTAAACGTATTCATTAGACCTGAGAGAGATAAGGTTAAGATGGAAGCTACAATCTCAGTTAAGGGCGCTCTATTTAGAGCAGAAGATACTGAGCAAGACATCTTCGATTGTATAGATATAGTTGCAGAAAAACTTCAAAAGCAAATGTCAAAGCACAAGGGCAAAATGCAAAAGAAGTACAGAGGAAATGAATCAGTAAGATTCGACATGATTCCAGATTCACCTGATCAAGATGAACCTAAGGTAGTAAGAACTAAGAAGTTCCAGCTAGAAGCTATGACAGCAGACGAAGCCACACTTCAGATGGAAATGCTTCAGCACGACTTCTACGTATACCTTGACTCAGCAACAGATGCAGTTAACGTAGTATACAAGAGAAAAGACGGAGAATACGGCTTACTTGAAACTGAATAAAGAAAAAGGGACGGTTCTTTTTTCTTAAAAAAGAACCGTCTTTTTGTAAGATTTCTCATTAAAATATATCAAAAGCACGAAAAAAACCATGGGAGACACATTCCATGGTTTTCGTGAATTGCTCATTCGTGTGCATTTAACTTATGCACGGGTGGGGACGGGTGAGACTTATTTTGCTGCCTTTGCAGCGTTTAATTTCTTAGATAATCTTGAAACTTTTCTTGATGCAGCTTGCTTTGAGATAGTGTTCTTTGCAGCAGCTTGCATAAGCTTCTTTTCAACAACCTTTAATTGTGCTTCAGCTTCAGCGTATTCGCCAGCTTCCATAGCAACGTCAAAAGCCTTTAGAACTTCCTTAAGGTGGTTTCTAACTCTTTTGTTTCTAGCTGTCTTCTTGTCGATTACTCTAATTCTTTTCTTTGCGGATTTAAT
>JAKSSK010000021.1 GCA_024403135.1 Clostridia bacterium | reverse complement strand
TTTACAACCTGACATTAGTATGTTAGAATATTGTTAATATATTTAAGGAGAGATAGTATGAGCAAAAAAATGAGAGCAAACATATTGCTTCTTATCACCGCAATTATTTGGGGCACAGCCTTTGTAGCTCAAAAAGATGGTGGAGAAATCGGTGCATTAACATTTAACGGTGTTAGAACACTAATAGGTGGATTAGCCCTACTTCCAGTAATACTTATTATGAACAAGGGTAAGTATGAAGGACTTGTAGGAAAGGACCCTGAAGAGGGAAAACCTGCCCCCCTATTTGCTAGAAGCGAGATTATTGGAGGCATATTCTGCGGATTAGCCCTAGGACTTGCTTCAAACATTCAGCAGTACGGAGTAAACTATACAACAGTAAGTAAGGCAGGATTCATTACAGTTCTATACATTGCCTTCGTTCCAATTATTAGCGTAGTGCTTAGAAAGAGGGTAAGGCCATTAATGTGGTTATGCGTAGGACTTGGAGCATTAGGCTTCTATATGCTTACACTTATGGGACAAGGTGAGCTTCACCTACAGCTTGGAGACCTGTTCGTACTTCTATGCGCATTCTGCTTTGCAGTACACATTATGGTAGTAGACCACTTTGCACCTAATATGGATGGATTAAAGCTTTCATGCATTCAGTTCTTGACAGCTGGCAGTATTACCTGCGTTTTGATGTTCATATTCGAAGATCCAAGTTGGGCTGCTATTGGAAGCGCAATAGTACCAATTCTGTATGCAGGCGTTCTTTCATGCGGAGTAGCATACACCTTACAGGTTATAGCGCAAAAGTGGGCAGACCCAGCAGTAGCATCACTTCTAATGAGTTTGGAATCCGTATTCGCTTGCATCGCCGGAGTAATAATACTTCACGATTCAATGGCTTGGTACCAGTGGGTTGGCTGCGGAGTAATATTCGCTGCAGTAATCATTTCAAACTTACCAGAGAAAGACGAAAAACAAGTAAGCTAAGCATTTTCCCTCGGAATATTCCGGGGGATTTATTTATGCGAATATAAATTTTCAGAAAATTTAGAAAATATTAAGAAAACTATTGAAATTACAATAAAAGTATGATATAAATAGGACATTAAGTTTTTTAGGAGGACAACATGGGAAATAAACTTGAACAGAAATTCGGATTAGTTACCGCCATTTGTATGGTAGTTGGTATCGTAATCGGTTCTGGCGTATTCTTCAAAGCAGTAGACGTACTACATAACTGCGGTGGAGATATGGGTAAGAGCTTACTTGTTATCGGTATAGTAGGTTTAATTTGTATAGTATGTTCATGCGTATTCGCTTCAATGAGTAACAAGTACGCAGGATGTAACGGCGTTGTAGACTACGCTGAGGTTGCAGTAGGACCTCGCTTTGCATATAACGTTGGCTGGTTTATGTCAACAATGTACTATCCAATCATCGCATCAACACTAGCATTTATCTCAGCTAGATATGCAGCAATACTGCTTGGATTCGATGACTTTGGATTCTTTACAATCGGACTTGGAGCATTCTTCCTAATGTGTGGAGTATGCGTAAATGCACTAGCACCAAAGCTTGCTGGTAAACTTCAAGTTTCAATGACAGTTATTAAGCTTATCCCATTACTAATTATGGGAGTTATCGGTACTATCATCGGACTTGCAAACGGAAACTCAATCGACATCTTCGAAGAAGGTGCTAAGCTTGCAGCAGCAACAGCAGATGCAGGCGGAGTATTCGCAGGAGTTTGTGCATTCGCATTCGCTTACGAAGGATGGATCATCGCAACAACAATCAACTCAGAATTAAGAAACCCTAAGAAGGACCTTCCAAAGGCTCTTATCGTTGGTGCTTTATTCTGTACAGCAATATACATGATCTATGTATTCAGTATGAGTGCTACAATGTCAGCTCAAGAAATCCTAGACGCTGGCAACGCACTTCCAAAGATTGCATTCTCAAGACTATTCCATACTGAGGTTGCAGGAACAGCAGTAATGGTATTCATTATCATATCTTGTCTTGGAACTATGAACGGAATTACAATGGCAATGATGAGAGGATTCCACTCAGTAGCAATTAGAGGACAAGGCCCTAAGGCTGACATAATTGCAGAAGTTGATGAATCAACAGGTATGCCACTAAAGAGCTGCATCATCGGAGCACTTTGCGGAGCATTCTGGTACTTCCAGTGCGCAATCCTATTCTTCAACGGACCATGCGTAACAGGACTTACAGGAAATCCAACATGGCTGTTCGGATGGGAAGCTGACGAAATCGTTATCATCACACTGTATGCTTTCTATATCCCAATCTTCCTATTCCTAGTATTAAAGGGAGGAAAACACGGATTCACAGGAGCACAAAGATTCCTAGCAGTACTTGGTACAGTAGCTTGCCTATTCCTATGCTACTGCTGCTTCAAGGCATGGGGACCATTCATGGTTTCATACCTGGTAACATTTGCAGTGATCATGTTAGTAGGAAATGGCTTCTACAAGAAGGAAAACCAAAAGAACATAGTTGCTTAAGAGACGGCGCAAAATGCGCCGTTTTTTTTATGCCTATTGTATTTGACAAGCTAGAGGAATATAATTAAATTGCGATAAAATTTGAAAGGATAAAAAATAGATGGGAATATCTAATATTATCTCCCTTTTAGGAGGCGTTGCCCTTTTCCTATTCGGCATGACTCTAATGGGAGATGGCTTAAAGCGTGTAGCAGGTAATAGGCTAGAACTTGTGCTATACCAACTGACAAATACACCTTTAAAAGGCATACTACTGGGAAGTGGAGTTACAGCAGTAATTCAGTCATCTTCAGCCACTTCAGTTATGGTTGTAGGTTTCGTAAACTCAGGTATGATGCCATTTAAAAACGCCATAGGAATAGTTCTTGGCGCAATACTTGGAACATCCATAACAGGCTGGGTAATATGTCTATCCGCCCTTGAAGGAGCAGGCGGCATAGTATCACTGTTTTCCACAGCTACAATCACAGGAGTAGTTGCAGTTATTGGTATAATCCTTAGGATGTTCTGTAAGAGCAAGACAAAGAACTTCGTAGGCGACATATTGATGGGATTTGCAGTTTTGATGTTTGGAATGAGCGCTATGAGTAGCGCAGTAAGCCCTCTAAGAGATAGCGACGCATTCTTAAACATTATGACTACATTCTCAAACCCAATTATCGGTATTTTAGTAGGTACAGCATTTACCTGCATCATCCAGTCAGCATCAGCTGCAGTAGGTATTTTGCAGGCACTAGCAGTAACAGGCGCAATCACTTTTGATATTGCGCTTCCAATGCTAATGGGTATTTCAATTGGTGCAGCACTTCCAGTACTACTATCCGCACTAGGTGCAAAGCTGGAAGGCAAGAGAACAGCAGTTGTTTATCTACTTATTGACCTATTGGGAAGCATAATCCTAGGAACCCTTTTCTATATCCTAAACTTTGCTCATCCAATGCCAGAGCTGATGGGAACAACATTAACTATGGTTACAGTAGCAGCATTAAATACAGTGCTTCGTCTAGCCATGGTAATCCTTTTCGCCCCAATGATCAGGGTGCTAGAAAAGGCAGCATGTGCACTAGTTAGAGGTAGCGAAGAAAAGATAGAAAGCGACCTAGATCTTCTAGAAGAAAGATTTATTGCCCATCCAGCAGTAGCAATAGACCAGTGTTCACAGGTAATGGCTTCAATGGCAGAAAAGTCAAAGGAAACATATGCTGAGGCAGTTAAGCTTTTAGATGGCTTTAAGAAGGAAAGATTTGAATATGTAGGGGATATGGAAGAGCTAATAGATAGCTACGAGGATAAGCTGGGATCATATCTAGTAAAGCTTACAGGCCAGACCCTAACTACACTTCAAAACGATAGCGTATCCAAGTTCCTTCATACACTTACAGACTTTGAAAGAATTTCAGACCACGCAAAGAACATTGCAGAGTGCGCTGAGGAAATAGATGAAAAGAAGATTAAATTTTCTGAAGCAGCGCAGAGAGAACTTGCAGTTCTAAGGGATGCTGTAATGGAAATCCTTGAACTTGCAGTAAACTCATTTACAACAAACGATTTAGATATTGCCAAGATGATAGAGCCTCTTGAAGAGGTAATAGATGGACTGTGCGACGAGATGAAGCTTCACCACATCGATAGAATACAGACAGGTGAATGCACATACCAGCACGGCTTCGTATTTAACGATTTAATTACAAACTACGAGAGAATTGCTGACCACTGCTCCAACGTTGCAGTAGCACTTATCGAGCTTAAGTCAGACCAGTTCGATACACATAAGTATTTATCCAGCCTTAAGGAAGCAAAGGACGAGGCCTTCGATATGTACTTAAACGAATATATGAATAGATACAGGATTTAATGAGAAGAGATGCATTAGAAAACAGAATATATGACGTAGCGGTTATTGGGGCTGGAGTCATAGGCTCTGCCATAGCAAGAGAGCTATGTAGATACGATTTATCCGTATGCATCATCGAAAAGAACGTTGATGTGTGCGAGGGGACCTCTAAAGCAAATAGCGCCATCGTTCACGGAGGCTTTGATGCAAAGCCAGGCACCATGAAGGCCAAGATGAACGTCATAGGTAACAGGATGATGGACAAGGTATGTGAAGAATTAGACGTACCATTTAAGCGTAACGGAGCCATGGTAATTTCCTTTGAAGGAGAGGATTCGCTTTCAGAGCTAGTTGCTAGAGCAAAGGCTAATGGCGTAGAGGTAGAAATTGTAGACCCTAAGGACTATGAAGAAAACATATCCAGCGACGCAAAATGTGCTCTTTTATGTAAGAGTAGCGGTATAGTATGCCCATTTGAGCTAACCCTTGGCTACGCAGAAAATGCGGTAGAAAACGGGGCGGACATATACCTAAATACACCTGTCCTTGGTATTAAAAAGGATGAAAACTTCACTATCCATACAAGCAAGGGTAATATTCAGGCTAGGTGTATTGTTAACGCTGCAGGTGTATATGCAGACGCTATCCACGATATGTACCTAAGTCATAGCTACACCATCACCCCTAGAAAGGGCGAGTACCTTCTATACGATAGGGACCTGAAAGATTTGGTAAGCCATACTATCTTTCAGCTGCCAGGAAAGATGGGTAAAGGGGTCTTAGTTACACCTACCATCCACGGCAACCTTCTTGCTGGACCTAGCGCAGATGACCTGTTAGAAAAGGACGATCTTGAAACCACAGATGAAGGTCTAGCATATGTATTAAATACAGCATCAAAGAGCCTTAAGGATATGCCAAGTATGGTTATCACATCCTTTGCAGGACTAAGAGCTCACGGAGATACAGGAGACTTTGTATTAGATATGCCAGCTTGCGGCTTCTTTGAAGCAGCCTGCATAGAATCACCAGGCCTAACATCAGCACCAGCAATAGGTGAATACATGGCAGGAATGGTGGCAGGATATTTAGGAGCAGATTTAGATCCTAGCTTTAATCCTGTAAGAAAGAAGAGGGTATTAGATGGCGACAGAATCATCTGTAGGTGCGAGTCGGTCACAGAAGGAGAGATCCTTGCTGCCATCCACTCAACCATCGGGGCTAGAACATTAGATGGAGTGAAGAGAAGGGTAAGAGCAGGCTCAGGCAGATGCCAGGGAGGCTTTTGCTCCATCAAGGTAATGGAAATTTTAGCAAGGGAACTAGATGTTCCATTTGAAGATATTAGAAAGAACACTTTAGATTCAGTAATTGTTTTTGGAAAGACAAAGTGATGAAGAAAGATTTAGTAGTTATTGGGGCAGGGCCAGCAGGTCTTGCTGCAGCAATAAGTGCATATGAAGAAGGCATTAGGGACATCCTAATAGTGGAAAGAGATAACCTACTAGGCGGTATTCTAAACCAGTGCATCCATCCAGGCTTTGGCCTATTCACCTTTGGTGAAGAACTGACAGGTCCAGAGTACGCTGCTAGATACATAGCTAAGGTGAAAGAACTAGGAATAGAGTACATGCTGGATACCATGGTAATGGATATTACAAGGGATAAGGTGGTAACGCTTTCTAGCGGCCTTAAGCTAGAGGCAGGCGCCATAATCCTTGCAATGGGATGCAGGGAAAGACCTAGAGGCGCTCTAAACATCTCAGGAACTAGACCTAGCGGAATCTTCACAGCAGGCACAGCCCAAAGGCTGATGAACATTGAAGGATACATGCCAGGTAAGGAAGTGGTAATCCTTGGCTCAGGAGATATTGGCCTTATCATGGCTAGAAGAATGACCCTAGAAGGCGCCAAGGTTAAGATGGTGGTTGAAATCAAGGAAAAGTCTGGAGGCCTAGCTAGAAATATAGCTCAGTGCCTGGATGACTTTAACATCCCGCTTCTTTTAAACACCACCGTAACAAAGATTCACGGTAAGGACAGGGTAACTGGAGTTACCCTAAGCACAGGAGAATATGTATCCTGCGATACAATACTTCTTTCAGTAGGCCTAATACCAGAAAACGAACTTTCAAAGAAGTGCGGAGTTAGGCTAGAAGAAGGAAGTAACAACATAATCTGCTCAGAGGACCTTATGACTGATGTCGATGGAGTCTTCTGCTCAGGCAACGTTCACCACGTTCACGACCTGGTGGACAACGTTACTAAGGAAGCAATTAAGGCTGGAAAGTCTGCAGCCATATATTTAAGGAGGTAGTGATGGAAAAGACATATACATGCATTAACTGCCCTCTAGGCTGCCAGGTGAAAGCTGTAATTTCAGAGGGTAAGGTTATATCCCTATCTGGTAACACCTGTGAAAAGGGAGAAAAGTACGTGGTAAAGGAGGTTGAAAGACCTTCTAGACTGGTAACCTCCACCGTAAAGGTAATTGGAGGAAGAGGACCTTTAGTTTCAGTTAGAACTAGAGAAGAAATTCCAAAGGAACACATCTTCGACGTAATGGATGAGATAAACAAGGTGGTATTAAAAGCACCTGTGGGACTAGGAGATGTGATCATCAAAGATATATTTGGAACAGACGTTATATCCACATGTGAAATGGAAGAGAAATGATAAACATTGACTTTGTAAAAAGGAATATTGTTTTAATAGCATCCTGGGTACTTGCTATAGTATCCATGTTTTTCGTGCCAATAAGTAAGGACTATCTTGAGTACATAGATGTTCGCACCCTTATGATACTATGGAGCATCATGGTCATAGTTTGCTGCCTTATGAGGCAAGGAATGTTTAGAGCCTTAGGCCATAGGCTGGTTATGAAGACATCTGGAGATAGACAGCTAGGCTTTACCCTGATGCTGCTATGCTTTTTCCTAAGCATGGTAATCACAAACGATGTAGCCCTTATTACATTTGTTCCATTTACAATATATATCTTCTACGAAAGAGAAAACAAAAAGAACTTAATATATATACTGGTGCTGGAGACAATGGCTGCAAACCTAGGCAGCATGCTGACCCCTATAGGTAATCCGCAGAACCTGTACCTTTACAACATGTCTGGCATGGAGCTAGCGGATTTTGTATGGCTGATGCTTCCTTACAGCGCATTTTCACTAGGCCTACTTTGCCTAGCTTCAGCATTTATCCTAAGGGAAAAGTCAAAGGACGAAGGAATAACATTTGCAAAGCACGCAAGGATTAAGAGCTGGCCAAAGCTAATAATCTTCCTATTACTATTTATCTTTGCAATACTTGTGGTATTAAGGTTTTTCGAGCCATACAAGCTGGTTATTGCAACCCTAGTAATAGCACTAGTCCTTGACCATAAAGCCCTTGTAAAGGTGGATTACGGCCTTCTATTCACGTTCCTAGGCCTGTTCATATTCGTAGGTAACATGTCAGAGCTATTTAGCCTAAAGAGCCTGGTAGCAGGCCATGAAATGTTAGCGGCAGTAGGCTTAAGCCAGATCATTTCAAATGTGCCAACAGCTCTACTTTTATCCAACTTTACAAATAACTTTACAGAGCTTATCAAGGCGGTTAACTTTGGAGGCCTAGGCACCATAATTGCATCAATGGCAAGCTTAATAACCTTTAAGTACTACTGCAAGGAGGACTTCTCAAAGAGAAGGAAGTTCCTGCTTGTTTTCACCCTTATGAACTTGTTAGTTTTAGGCATCCTGTTAGTATTTAACTTGCTGAATATCTAAAATTAAGATATAATATATTGATTAATTTTGGTTTACGAAAGGTAAATTATGTTTGAAGCATTAAGAGAAATAATATCTGATCATATTAAATATTGGAAGCAGGTTTTTAGGCTTGCAAAGTCGGATATGAAGAAGGGACACACCGGTTCAACCTTAGGCTGGGCCTGGGAGTTCGCATCACCTGCAGTAAGAATTGCGGTGTACGTATTCGCCTTCTCCATCGGACTTAGACAAAACCAACCAATAGGGGAGTTCTCATACTTCTACTGGCTGCTGTCAGGCATCATAGTATGGTTCTTTGCACAGAAGACCTATGTGGGCGGTGCAGGCTGCATAAAGAAGTACAAATTCCTTGTTACAAAGATTAAGTTTCCAGTAAGCTTGATACCAACATTTACATCACTGGCACAGCTACTGGTACACCTGATCATCGTAGGTATAATCATGGTTATATTTGTAATAGGGGGACACTTCCCAACCGTATACTGGTTGCAACTTCCTGTATACATTTTAGTGAACTTCCTATTCGCATGTTCATGGGGACTATTCGCAGGAGTACTATCCACCATGAGCAAGGACTTCCAGGAACTTATTAGATCAACTTCAATGGCAATCTTCTGGCTATCTGGCATATTCTTTAGCTTTGAACAGATGCCAATGTGGGTTCAGATAATATTAAACCTAAACCCTGTTGCCGTAGTAGTTAGAGGATACAGAAATTCACTTATTACAGACCAGTGGTTCTTCAACGACCCATGGCTGCTTGAATGCTTAGCCGTATACATCGTGATTACACTGGTAGCAGTTAAGCTATACAAGAAACTTGGAAAGGAACTTCCAGACGTATTATGATAAACGATAATATTGCAATACAAGTTAAGAACGTTACAAAGGTGTACAAGCTTTTCAAGAAGGACTCTGAAAGACTAAAATACAAGATGTTCCATTCAAAGAAGGTAAAGTTTACCGAAAAGAGGGCTCTAGATAACGTTTCCTTCGATATCCATAAAGGGGAAGCGGTAGCTTTACTTGGAAAGAACGGAGCAGGAAAGAGTACCCTTTTAAAGATGATCACTGGAGTTGCCTATCCAACCTTTGGTACTGTTAGAGTAAACGGAAACGTTTCCGCACTGCTTGAACTTACCACAGGCTTTGACCCAGAAATTACTGGTAGAGAGAACATCTACCTTAAGGGCGGAATTCTAGGAATAGACGACGCAAAGATAAAGGAACTAGAACCTGAGATAGTTGAGTTTGCAGAGCTAGGCGACTATATAGACCAGCCTGTAAAGAAGTACTCATCAGGTATGAAGGCAAGGCTAGGTTTTGCTGTAAACATCAACCTAAAGCCTGACGTTTTAATAGTTGACGAAGCCCTATCCGTAGGAGATAAGGTATTCAGAATGAAGTGTAAGGACAAGATAGCTTCCATGATAGAAAAGGGAGTTACCTTCCTGTTCGTTACACACTCACAGTCAGAGGCAATACTTTTCTGCAAGCGTGGCATAGTTATGCGTAACGGCCACATGGTATTTGACGGCCCTATCAAGGAGGCTGCAAAGTACTACCAGAACATGACTACGGGAAAGCCTGCCATCATCTCAAAGGAGGTGACAAGCTATGAGTAAACAGGTGGTTGAAAACTACGCAAGGGTAATCTATCTATACTACACCATGAACAACAAGGTGGTAGACATCACAGACTACCCAGACTACATCGCAGAGGAAATAGACCTGGGCTTTAGCGTGCCTTTTATCAAGAAGATGAAGAGGGACGGATACCTAGCATACGATGAGGCTTTCGTTGTAACAGAAAAGGGTAAGAAGCTTTTAGAGGAAAGCGATGAAGCAATATATTTCTTCACTCTTAATTCACCGTACATAAAAGTTGAGGAATTTTATGAAACTGAAGGCACCTTCGATGAGAGAGCCATCAAGCTTTTCACAAAGAAGCTAGAAGAGTTTAGAACGAAGAAGAAGTACGTCGAAGTTGAAAGCATGCACATAGAGCTTGCAAAGTTAGATAAGGAAAACGCTCTTTATCACTACTTAGCAAACCTTTGCTATGCAATTTCAGGCATAAAGGAATATTCCTTTATTAGAAAGTTTAGAAACAAGAAGATTACCAGAAAGGAACTGGTAGAAAAATATAAGGACTGCGTATACGTAAATCCACAGGTTATCCTGGGCATCGAGGAACACAAGGATGAGTTCACAGATGACATGGTTGACCTGGTATACGACACAGAAAAACTTGGATACACCCTTTGCTCTAGGGAAAGATTCTTAGAGCTTGTTAGGGAGATCATGGCAGGAGAGTACAACAACGCATCCTGGCAAGAGGTGATCACAGACATCTTCATGAAGAGAATGAAATTTAAGGTTCCTTCAGAGAAGAAAATTGAAAAGGAAGATCTTGGGGAAAAGGAAAAGGAAGAATCCCAAATCATTGGAGAGGATGAAACCCAGGATACTGTAAGCGATGCCAAGCAAGAAGAAATCGCTGAGAATGAATCAAAGAAGCAGGCATAATAGATGTCTGCTTTTGCATAGGAGGAAAGATGCATATTCCGCAGTTAATTTCTGACCTGGCCATCCTGATGATGACCGCAGGAATAATTACAATTGCATTTAAGAAGATCAAGCAGCCTTTGATACTTGGGTACATCCTGGCAGGCTTTCTACTAAGCCCGTACATCATGGATAATGAAGGTATCAGCACATGGAGCGAGATAGGAATAGTATTCCTTATGTTCCATCTGGGGCTGGATTTTAACATGCACAAACTGGCTCAGGTAGGTTCCACAGGATTTTTAACCTGCGCTGTAAACCTACTAGGAATGTTAGGCATAGGTTATGCCACAGGTATGGCACTAGGCTTTAGCGTAGTAGACTCCCTAGTTCTAGGGGGCATGCTATCCATGAGCTCCACCATGGTAATTATCAAGGTGTTCGAGGAAAAGAAGATAAAGAACAACGCCGTATTTGCAACCCTGGTAATCCAGGACATCATCGGCATCTTCATGATGGTAGTAATGTCCACAGCCTCCGTATCTGGAGGAGATATGGCCATAAAGCTATCTTCCATGGTCCTTTACCTAGTCCTATGGCTAGTCCTTGGAATATTTCTTCTTCCAACTTTTTTAGATAGGACCATCAAGTACATGAACGACGAGATGCTGGTAATAGTGTCTCTTGGCATCTGCCTTGGTATGGTGCTTTTAGCAAACTACCTAGGATTCTCATCTGCCCTAGGAGCATTTTTATCTGGCTCCCTACTTGCAGGTACAGTTCACGTAGAGAGGGTGGAAAAGCTAACAAAGCCAATCAAGGATATGTTCGGCGCTGTATTCTTCGTATCTGTAGGAATGATGGTATCCCCATCCATGATAGCAAAGTATATTGTGCCAATTCTAATCATTACGGTGGTTACATTGGTAGGAAAGATAATATTTAACTCCCTTGGAATGCTGCTTGCAGGCCAGTCATTAGAGAGCAGCATAAAGGGTGGCTTTGCCCTAGCCCAGATAGGCGAGTTTGCATTTATCATTGCAGGACTTGGCTCAAGCCTTGGCCTAACAGATCAGTTCCTTTATCCAATAATGGTAGCTGTATCTGTAATGACCACATTTACTACTCCAATATGCATAAAATTAGCCCCTAAGTTCTACGGCTTCCTTGAAAGGGTACTGCCAGAATCTCTGGTTTACTCATCTGAAACTGAAGCCATAGAAAAGGACAGGGAGTTCTTAACATACGTAAAGAAGTACGCCTTTAGAGTGCTGGTATATGGAGCCCTTATGGTAATGGCAGCAAGCCTTTGCACATACAAGCTAGCACCTCTAATTCCAGGAACCCTTGGAAAGATAGTGGGCATCCTGGGAAGCTATCTTGCAATAGCCCTATTTGCAGGGCCAATGCTAAATCTTCACAACAGCCTTTACACATCTCTATGGCTAAAGGGTAAGGTATACAGGCTACCTCTTACGGTGATGAACCTAATAAAGTACGTAATAATTGCAGCTATTGCCATGATGCCATTAAGGGTGCACCTACCTGTACCAACGGTAATAATAGCGGGGGTTATGGCCATAGTTTTAATAGTAATATCCAGAAAGAGCTTTATGGCTACCTGGTATCTAAACCTAGAGACCAGGTTCCTAAAGAACTTCAACGAAAGACTTCTATCCCTAGAACAGGAGGAAGAGTGGCTAGATGAAAAGCTATACATCTTTTCCTTCTTCCTTGAGACTCAGGAAGAGTTCTTCAACAAGAAGCTGGTGGACATTGAATGGGGTAAGAAGTTCAACCTTAACGTGGTAAAGGTAAGGCGTGGCGACAAGCAGTACCTGATGCCACCTGGAAACTTCCAGATAAAGAAGGGGGATAAACTCTACCTGATAGGTGAGAAGAACCCTTGCAAGAACTTCTATAAGCGTGCGGCAATCCCTAAGACTAAGCCTCTTAGAACTCTAAAGCAGTTCATGGAGTCTGGCTATGAGGATGTTGAACACGCTCTTGCCGTTTGCCCTATAAAGCTAAACGGCGAGGAAGCGTTCTGCGGTAAGTCCATAAAGCAGGGCAACATAAAGAGCCACTGGCACTGCATCATAATTGGCATACAAAAGGACGGCTATCCGATGATAATGCCTGACCCTAACCTTAGCATCAGAAAGGGCGACATCATCTGGATTATGGGAAGTAATAATAATGTTGGTAGAATTGTCTCCGACTATATTGTATAATGTAAGTATCTTGAGACTGGAGGAGAAAGATGATTTACACAAAAGAAGTTGAAAACATGTGCATCGTAAACAAGGGTGCAGATCATGGCCCAGCTCCAATTCCTGAAGAGGGAAAGTGGATCCAGGCTAAGGAAATCAAGGACATTTCAGGTCTTACTCACGGAGTAGGCTGGTGTGCACCTCAGCAGGGAGCTTGTAAGCTAACCCTAAACGTTAAGGAGGGCATCATCCAGGAAGCTTTAGTTGAAACATTAGGATGCTCAGGCATGACTCACTCAGCAGCTATGGCTGGTGAAATCCTAATCGGTAAGACTATCCTTGAAGCCCTAAATACTGACCTTGTATGCGACGCTATAAATACAGCAATGAGGGAGCTATTCCTTCAAATCGTTTACGGAAGAAGCCAGAGCGCATTCTCTGAAGGCGGACTTTCAGTAGGAGCTGCAATGGAAGACCTGGGTAAGGGTAAGAGAAGCCAGGTTGGTACTATCTACTCAACTAAGGCAAAAGGCCCTAGATACCTAGACCTAGCTGAAGGCTACATCACTGAAGTAGGCCTAGACAAGATGGGCAACATCATTGGCTACAAATACGTAAACCTTGGTAAGATGATGGACAACATTAAAGCCGGAATCGATCCTATGGAAGCTATTGAAAAGGCAAGTGGCAAATACGGTAGATTTGACGAAGCTGTTAAAACTATCGACCCACGTGAGGAGTAGGAGGTAAGGATTATGGCAATGTTTGAAAACTACGATAGAAAGATTGAAAAGATTAACAAGGCCTTAGCTGAATACGGCATTAAGGATCTTGAAGAAGCAAAGGCAATTTGCCTTGAAAAGGGCTTTGACCCTTACCAGATTGTAAAGGGCATTCAGCCAATATGTTTTGAGGATGCTTGCTGGGCATACACTATGGGCGCTGCAATAGCTATTAAGAAGGGCGTAAAGAGCGCATCTGAGGCTGCTGCTGCAATAGGCGTTGGACTTCAGGCATTTTGCTTACCTGGTTCTGTAGCTGAGGATAGAAAGGTTGGCCTAGGTCATGGTAACCTAGCTGCTATGCTTTTATCTGAAGAAACTGAATGCTTTGCATTCCTTGCAGGCCACGAAAGCTTTGCTGCTGCTGAAGGCGCAATAGGCATCGCTAACTCAGCAAACAAGATCAGAAAGAAACCTCTTAGAGTTATCTTAAATGGTCTTGGTAAGGACGCAGCTCAGATCATTTCAAGAATTAACGGTTTCACTTACGTTAAGACGGACTTCGACTACTTTACAGGCGAACTTAAGGTTGTTGAAACCATCCCATATTCAGATGGTGAAAGAGCAAAGGTAAACTGCTATGGCGCTAACGATGTTAGAGAAGGCGTAGCAATAATGCACCATGAAAAGGTTGACGTATCCATCACTGGTAACTCAACTAACCCTACTAGATTCCAGCATCCAGTTGCAGGTACTTACAAGAAGGAAGCTATCCAGCTTGGCAAGAAGTACTTCTCAGTAGCATCAGGTGGTGGTACTGGTAGAACTCTTCATCCAGACAACATGGCTGCAGGTCCAGCTTCCTATGGTATGACAGATACAATGGGAAGAATGCACTCTGACGCACAGTTCGCTGGATCATCATCAGTTCCTGCTCACGTAGAAATGATGGGATTCATCGGCATGGGTAATAACCCTATGGTTGGAGCTACAGTAGCTACAGCAGTTGCTGTATTTGAATCAATGAAATAGAGGAAAAACAATAGCCCCGAATATTCGGGGCTATTCTGCTTCTTTATGTTTAAAATGTGATCCTAGTATGATGGAGGTCTGGCTTACTCCGTATACCTGTATTAAAGATAGAAGGGTGTTAAGCTCTTCTGAGTCCTTTGCTACCACCTTTAACATGGCGTTATATGGGCCTATGATGTGGTAGTGCTCCTTGATAAGCCTGTTGTTAGTAGTAAACTCTATGAAGCCATCTCTAAGCTTAGGGTTTACGTCTACGGCTACGAAGGCTGTAATGCTTTTACCCATCTTGCCGTAGTTTATGTCTATGTGGTAGCCTTCAATTACACCTTCTTCTTCAAGCCTTCTAATTCTCTCAGATACTGCAGGTGAGGTAAGGTTTACCTTAGCTGCTACATCCTTTAATGTGGCCCTGCTGTTCTTTCCTAGGGCATTTATAATCTTTACGTCTGTCTTATCCATAATTAATATCCTTTAGTAAAACTATATAAATATTTTATATTATTAAGTAATATCTGTCAAATACTTAATATTATATATATACAGGGGATATTGAGGATATATAATATGATTGTAAGCAAAATTATCTCATCAATAGTTTTGCAAAATCTCTCAAGTGGGCGGCTTAACGAAGGAAACATCCCTACATTGTCCTACATTAAGCTTGCCCTCATTTTTTTGTTACAACAAAGCCCACTCTATTGAGTGGGCTTTATATTTTATTATACTATCTTTATATCTCCCAGTGGGAATGAGCAGCAAGGATGTATTAGTCCTTGTTCTTTTTCTTCTGCAGTTCTTACATCCCAGCCTTCTGGTACGAATACGTTTCCTTTTTCCATCTTTACTACGCAGCTACCGCATGCACCGCTTCTACATCTAGCGTCCTTTGATAGGCCTGCTCTTTCTAGGGCAACTTCTATTGTTTCATCTGCTCTTGCAGGAACTACCTTATCCTGGTATTCAAGGTCGAACACATCGAATGCATGAACATTGTAGCAACCTATTACATCTAGGTACTTGCTGAACTGTCTTGGATCCTTTGCTTCTCCTGGGATCTCTTTCTTGAAATGCTTGATGTCTAGAGGTTCAAGTTCCTTTTCTAATGTCTCATACATCTCCTTTGGACCTGCTGCAAGATAAAATGCATTTTCTAGGTCAAAGTGAGGTGCATATTTCTTTATTAAATCTAAGCTGATGTATCCAGCTTCAGCATTTAATTCCTTTGCCTCTTCTTCATCCCTTAGGATGAGTACATATTTGAACTTATCTGACTTTTCTTGAAGGGCTTTGAAGTTTTCCATCAGCAGGATTTCATCCTTGCTATCCCAGCCTGAGAAGAGAACCATCTCAGCATCAAGGTCTCCATCTGCTATTGCCTTAGCAATGGAGTGAAGGGGAGTTACGCTAAAGCCTCCAGCGATACCAACTATCTGCTTGCTCTTTACAGGCTCGTATGTGAAGTGGCCAAATGGCTCTGAACCGTATACTAGGCCTCCTTCCTTTAAGTTGTCGAAAGCCCAGCTTGATGTGAAGCCTGCCTTACCTAGGTAGATGTGGTAAGCTTCGTCTCTAGGTGTTGAAGTAAGGGAGTATGGCCTTGTGCAAGTTGAACCGTCTATATCGTATGCAAGGCTTATGAACTGGCCAGGTGTAAAGGAAGCTATCTTTTGTCCTTCCTCTGCTGGACCTAGTGCTATGTGCCTTACAAATGGATTAATTTCTTCCATCTTAACTATCTTTAATTTTTGCATTACATTTCCTCCATCTTTACAAACGCTTCTAGGGCTACTAGTATTTCATTCTTTTCGCCCATTGCAGCACTGCTATCTCCATCCACGTAGTTTCCGATTGTCTTTGCAATATCCTCCTTGTTAGGGGATACGTTGTTAAGGATGGATGCAGTCTTTAGTCCTCTAAGCCTTCCTACAACCATTAGAGGAGCTGACTCCATATCTTCACCAAGAACCCCTTGGCTAATCCAGTATGGGACCTGGTCTTCTTCAAGCTTTGCGTAGAAGCTTTCATGTGATCTAGTTATGCCTGTGAAGTATTTAATGTTTAGTTCCTTGGCTGATCTAAACAAGCAGCATAAAAGCTGATGGTCAGGCACTGCAGGATATGTATCTCTTATGTATGCGTGGCTGGTGCCGTCATCCCTTACCACTCCTGATGGAATGATAAGGTCTCCAAGGCCTATTTCAGGCTGAAGTGAGCCGCAGCTTCCAATTCTGATCAGCGCTTCTAATCCGATGTTTGCAAGTTCCTCAACTCCTATGGCAGTTGATACACCGCCCATGCCCGTTGACATGCAAAGGACTTTAACGCCTTTATATGTTCCAGTAACGCTTCTATATTCTCTGTTAAACCCTATTTCTTGTACGTTTTCTAGGAAAGGAATTATCTTGTCTATTCTGCCAGGATCCCCTGGTAAAATGGCATATTTTACTCCTAGATTTTCGTCCAATCTGATATGAGGTTGCATCATAAAATCGCCTCCTTTTTTCTACATTAAATTTAGCACAAAAATTATGTCTAAACAACGCAAAAAATGGAGTATTTTTATTGCAAAAAAAATATCGCTATGGTATATTCAAATTGAGGTTTAATATTTTATTAATGGAGGTCAAAAATGAGAAAATTTATTTCAGTACTTCTTATCGTTGCTATGACTTTCGCAACTGCTATGGTAGTTACTTCATGCGGATCAAACGACGGTAAGGATAATGACGTTACAGTAGTTATTTCAACTTCAACAGGCGACAAGTCATTCAACGACTCAGCTAAGGCTGGTTGCGACAGACTTAATGACGAAGGTTACAAGGCTGCATTCGTAGAATGTGGATCAAACAGCGAATTATTCGAACAAAACCTAAAGAGCGCTGCTGAAAGCTCAAGAATGGTAGTAGCAGTAGGTTCAGAATTCACTATGTTAGGTGATGTTTGTAATGAATATCCTGACGTAATGTTCGCATGGGTTGATAACTGCATCGAAAACCCTGAAAACTATCCAAACTTAATCAACATTTCATACGCTCAGAACGAAGGTTCATACTTAGTTGGTTACATTGCAGCTAAGGAATCAAAGACTGGCACAGTAGGTATCGTTGGTGGTATGGACATTCCTGTAATCAATGACTTCATCGTTGGTTTCGAACAAGGTGCTAAGGATGCTGGCGCAAAGGCTATCCACACTTATACAAACGACGAAACATGGTCAGATGCAGATAAGGGACTTCAATGTGCACAAGACTTACACTCAAAGGGTGCTGACGTAATCTTCCAAGCATGTGGTGGATGCGGAGTTGGTATCACTCAAGGTGCTAAGGACAACGGTTACATGGTAATCGGCGTTGACGCTGACCAAAGACAAACAATGGCAGACTATGCAGATTATATTTACTGCTCAATGGTTAAGGAAGTTGGAAACTCAATCTTCGACTTAGTTGTTAAGTTCATCGATGACGAACAATTCGATGGCGGTTCAGTTTGGAATGCTGGTCTAGAAGGTGGATACGTAGGCGTTGCTTACGGTGCTGAAGATCAAAAGGCATTAGTTTCAGACGAAATCCAAGCTGGAGTTAAGGACATCCAAGAAAAGATCGCTTCAGGCGACATCAAGGTTGTAACAGCTTTATAATTTGTAACATATATCATTTAGATAAGTATTAAACTGAGGGCGTGGCGTTTAAAGCGCCACGCTTTTTATATAATTTAAAGAAAAGCGAGGAAAATGCTTTGCAGGATACAATAGTAAAATTTGAGAATGTTTCAATGCAGTTTCCAGGTATTCTAGCTAACGATAACGTTTCACTTGAAATTAAAAAAGGTGAAGTATTTGCCCTAGTAGGGGAAAACGGTGCTGGTAAATCCACACTTATGAAGATACTATACGGTATCAACACACCTACAAGTGGCGATGTATATATCAAAGGCGAAAAGATCGAAAAGCATACACCATCAGAGGCTATCGCTCATGGTGTAGGAATGGTTCACCAACACTTCATGCTGGTTCCATCATTTACAGTTGCTCAAAATATCGTACTTAGTAAGGAACCTAGAAAAAAGAAGATCATGTACGATTTAAAGGCAGCTGAAAAGGCTACAGAAGATCTAGTTAAAGAATACGGTCTAACAGTAGACCCTAAGGCTGTAGTTGAAAGCATCAGCGTTGGTATTCAACAGCGTGTAGAAATATTAAAAACTTTATACAGAGGTGCAGACATCTTGATTCT
>JAKSSK010000020.1 GCA_024403135.1 Clostridia bacterium | reverse complement strand
AACGCATTAAAAAAACCCTCCTTACTGGTTTGTCCAGTAAAGAGGGTACACATCATTTAAACACGCTATTTTAATAAACTTTTTCCTGTAATTTCTTTTGGTATTTCAAGCCCCATAAGCTCTAGCATTGTTGGAGCAAGGTCTGAAAGCTTTCCTCCATCCTTTAGCTCTCTAGGTTCAGAAGAGATGTGAACTAGAGGCACAGGATTTAAGGAGTGGGCAGTAACCGTCATGTCGTCTGAGTTTCCGTGGTCAGCAGTAAGAAGTATCTGACCGCCTACGGAAAGCACTTTATCTACAACCCTCTTTACACAAACATCTAGTGCTTCAACAGCCTTTACTGCAGCATCTAAAACTCCGGTGTGTCCAACCATATCTGAGTTCGCGTAGTTAAGGATGATCATATCGTACTTATCTAGGACTTCTATTAGCCTATCTGTTACTTCGTATGCGCTCATCTCAGGCTTAAGGTCATAGGTTGCAACGGAAGGTGACTTAACTAGGATTCTATCCTCGCCCTCATACTTTTCTTCAACGCCTCCGTTAAAGAAGAATGTAACGTGAGCGTACTTTTCAGTCTCAGCTATTCTAAGTTGCTTTAAGCCTAGGGATGAAATGTATTCTCCTAAGGTGTTTTCAATTCTCTTTGGTGGATAAGCCACGTGAACGCCAGGCATGGAAGCGTCATACTGAGTCATGCAAACGTAGTAAATGTCCTTTGGCCTATACTCTCTATGAAAACCGTTAAAGTCATCGTCTACGAGGGCTCTTGTAATCTCTCTAGCCCTATCTGGCCTGAAGTTAATGAATACAACGCTATCTCCATCTAGGATTGTACCTTCAGGAGATGTTACTGTAGGAAGGATGAACTCGTCAGTTTCTCCTCTAGCGTATGCCTTTTCTACAGCGTCCACGCCAAAGTCTGCCATCTTGCCCTTACCAAGGACTATGGCATCGTAGGCTAGGGAAAGCCTTTCCATGCGGTTATCCCTATCCATGGCGTAGTATCTTCCGCTTACTGAGGCTACCTTTCCAAGGCCAATTTCGTTCATGTATTCCTCAATTTCCTCCATGAAGCCAAGTCCAGATGTTGGAGAAACGTCCCTACCGTCCATAAATGCATGAAGGTATAGGTTCTTTACCCCATTTTCCTTTGCCATCTTAATCACTGCCTTCATGTGGTCTATGTGGCTGTGAACGCCGCCATCTGAAAGAAGACCAAATACGTGAAGAGCGCCTTTTGTCTTCATGGCATCTAAAAGCACCTGGTTTTTAAAGAAGTCTCCTTCTTCAATCTCCTTGCTTATCTTTGTAAGCTCCTGGTATACGATTCTTCCAGCGCCGATGTTAAGGTGTCCAACCTCGGAATTTCCCATCTGTCCCTCAGGAAGTCCAACGGCAAGACCTGATGCCTTTAAGGTGGTGTGAGGGTAGGTTTTAAATATATTGTCCAGGTTAGGCGTATTTGCCATAGCGATAGCATTAGCTTCTTTTTTATCGCTTATGCCAAATCCGTCTAGTATCATTAACATTGTAGGTTTTTTTGAAATATTCATAGCGTCTCCTTTGGATATATTATACCAAACAATAGATAAATTTGGTATAATATATAGGTAATATTTAAGAAAGGACCAGCAGATTATGGAATGGACTAAGGAACAGGAACAGGCTATTACGCTGAGAGGAAAAAACATACTTGTTGCAGCTGCAGCAGGCTCAGGTAAGACCGCAATTCTTGTTGAGAGAATAATCAGATTAGTAATTGAATATCAGGTGCCAATAGATAAGATGCTGGTAGTAACTTTCACCAAGGCTGCGGCCAGCGAAATGAAGGAAAAGATCATAAAGCGCTTGACAGAGATAATAGAGGATGGACAGGGCTCAGATTTTTTAAAGGAACAGCTAGATATTATCCACAGAGCTAACATATCCACATTCCACTCCTTTGGCGAGCAGGTCATAAAGGAAAACTTCCATGCCATAGGATTAGAGCCTTCTCTATCCGTGGCAGATGAAGTTGAGAGCACCCTTTTAAAGGAACAGGCCGTAGAGGCTTTGCTAGAGGAAAGATACGAAGAATCCAGTGAAGAATTCTTAGACTTCCTAGATGCATATGGCCAGGAGAAAAGCGATAGTAAAATTAGAGAACTAATAGTTGTAGCACATAAAAAGCTTATGAGCCTTCCTTATCCTTGGAAGGTCTTAGAAGAAGAACTGGAGGAACTAAAGAATCCTAAGAGGGACGGCAAGATCTTCAGGAGCATAGAAAGGTATGTAAAAAGCCAAATGAAGCACGCGGCATCCATAGCAAGGGATACTGCTAGATTCCTATTGGATGAAGGCTTCCCTATCTTGGCAGATAGAATCCTGCAAAAGGATGTTATGTATCTTGAAGCAGGAAATGTGCTAGCTGTGGATTATGCTAGGCTGACCTTACCCAAGGAGTACAAAGAAAGCTACGAGGATGTTAGGAAGATTGTCGAGGCTAAAAGAAAGCAGTACAAGGACATAGTTACGGAACTAAGGGATAAATTCTACTACGAGGGAATGGAGCAGGAACTTAAAGAACTTTATCCTAGATTTAAGGTGTTCGTAAAGCTTATACAGGACTTCGATGAAAAGTATACCCAGGAAAAACTAAGGAAGAGACAGATAGACTTTAGCGATATTGAACATTACTGCCTGAAGATACTTGAAGACGAAGAGATAGCAAAGATATATAGGGATAGATTTGAGTACATCTTTGTAGATGAGTACCAGGATAGCAACTTGGTTCAGGAAGAGATAATAGGGAAGATCTGCAGGGAAAACAACAGGTTCCTTGTAGGCGACGTAAAGCAGAGCATATACAAGTTCCGTCTTGCTGAACCTGAAATCTTCCGTACAAGATACGAGGAATTCAAAGGTGATCCTAATTCAGTAAAGATAGATTTAAACAAGAATTTTAGAAGCAAGGGCAATGTCATAGACAGCGTAAACCTTTTCTTTGAAAGCATCATGGATGGCTATGACAAAGACGCTATGCTGTACAAGGGAGATCCGTATGAAGGACCTCTTGATGTAAGGACTAGCCTTCACATTCTGGAAGAGTCCAAGGACATAGATGACATGTCAGATGCCATCAAGGAACTGGAAAGAAACGAAAAGGAAGCCATATTAGTTGCAAAGCTAATAGAGGAAACCTTAGGACAGGAAATCTACGATTCCAAGGAAAAGAAGGTAAGAAAGATTGAAAAGAGGGATATAGCCATCCTGCTTAGAGGTGTTAAGAACACTGGCAAGAAGTACTACGACGTGCTTATGGAAAACAATATCCCATCATACATCACCGCCGATGAAGGATACTTTGGCACAATCGAAGTGGATGCCATGGTAAACCTTCTTACGGTAATAGACAACAAGCAGCAGGACATTCCTCTTGTGGCAGTCCTAAGCCAGGAGGCATTTGGCTACAGCGTGGAAGAACTGGTGGATATAAGGAATAAGGGCGAAAGAGGGCCTTTCTACAAGGCCTTTCTTGACCATGCAAAGACAGATGAAAGAGCTAGGCAAGTTCTAGGAACACTGGATAGGTGGAAGAAGCTTTCAAGCCTAATGCCACTGGATAAATTCATCTGGCAGGTTATGCTGGAAAGCGGAATCTATCTAGCTATGGGAGCACTTCCAGGAGGAGTTCAAAGGCAGGCCAACCTAAGGTCGCTGGTGGATAAAGCTCTAGGATACGAAGGAAACCTATACTCCTTTATCCAATATATAGACATGCTAAAGCAGCAGAAGATAGCTGTCGGCCAGGTTAAACTGGTTGGAGAAAAGGATGATCTTGTAAGAATTATGACCATCCACAAGAGCAAGGGACTGGAGTTCCCTGTGGTAATAGTTGCAGGACTAGGAAAGGAAAAGAGGCCACAAAGGGAGCCAGTAGTCTTCCACAAGGACGTTGGCCTTGGAATGGAACTTGTAAACCTAGATGAGCGCTGGAAAAAGGATACTCCTCTTGACCTAATCATCAAGGCAAAGAACAAGCAGGACGCCTTAGAGGAAGAGATTAGAATCCTGTATGTCGCTCTTACTAGAGCAAAGGATAGACTTCTTCTTGTGGGAAACATAGATGATCTAGCAGGGTACAAGGAAAAGGTGATGTACGGCTTCAGAGGCTACTCTAGATACCTGGATATGATAGGTGTTGACGCATACCGAAGTCCAATTATCGACGTCTACTATCATAGCGATGCTAGCCTTGGAAAGCATATGCTGGCAAAGAAGAGGAAACTGGATAAGGTCTTATCCGTCTTCGATGAAACTGAACCTAAGGTGGATGAAGCACTTGCTATGGAAGTTGAAAGAAGGGTTAACTTTGAGTATCCATACAGGAAGGCTATGAATCTCAAGTCCAAGTATTCGGTTAGCGAGTTAAACCAAAGGGAAAGATCCACCAAGATAAAGAAGCTAACCCTTGAAGAGGGAAAGTTGTCTCAAGCAGCAAAGGGTACCATCTATCACACCGTCATGGAACACATTCCTTTTGAAGAGGACTTTGATCTAGAAAAGGTTATACAGAGCCTGGTAGATAGAGAGATTCTTTTAGAAGAGGAAGCAAAGGTTGTAGATAAGGATAAGGTTATGGCCTTCTTTAATAGCGACATAGGAAAGAGAGCCGTTAAAGCTGCTAGGGAAGGAAAGCTGTACAAGGAAAAACCTTTCACCGTAAAGACCAATATGGATGGTGAAGAGGTACTTGTTCAGGGAATAATAGATGCCTTCTTCATAGAAGAGGATGAGATAGTTTTATTAGATTACAAGACCAACTTTGTAGAAAGTGAAGAGGATGTAGAAAGGATTAAGGAGACGTACAAAGTCCAGATGGACATGTATAGAGCAGCTCTAGCAGAAGGCATGGATATGCCTGTAAAGGAAGCATACCTGTACCTTGCTGGACTAAGAAGGTTCGTCTCAATGATGTAATGAAATACGTAAAGATAGACATTGAAAAAATTGAGGATATGGAGGTAGCTATTGCAAAGCTGCTGGACATGGGAATCAGCGACGTTGTCATAGAAGACCCAGCCGATGTATCCGACCTTTTAAACAAGGAAAAGGACTACGAGTGGGACTACGTGGACGATAAAGTCCTGGACCTAAAGAATAGAGAACCTAGAATAACCATATACGTTGAGGGGCTAGAGGAAGGACTATCCAGGTTTAATCAGGTTAAGAGCACACTTACAGAATACCTTGTCTCAAACCAGGTGCTGGACGATACAGACTGGAAGGACAACTGGAAGGAGTTCTTTAAGCCCACCAAGATTTCAGATAGCATCGTTGTAAAGCCAACCTGGTATGACTACGATCTAAAGGATGGAGAGCTGTTGATAGAAATAGACCCTGGCATGGCCTTTGGAACTGGAACTCACGAGACCACATCTCTATGCGTAAAGATGATGGAAAAATATCTTAAGCCAGGCCAAAAGGTGCTGGACGTAGGAGCAGGCTCAGGCATCCTATCCATTGCAGCGGCAAAGCTAGGATGTAAGGACGTTCTAGGAGTTGAAATAGACCCAGTAGCCGTTGAAATAGCCAAGGAAAACGTAAAGCTAAACCAGGTGGACTACGTGGATATTAGGGAAGGCGACCTTACAAAGGGCCTAGACTTTAAAGCGAATCTTGTGGTAGCAAACCTTATGGCAGACCTTGTTATGATGCTATCTAAGGACGTATCAAAGCACCTAGAAAAGGGTGGCATATATATTTCTTCCGGCATACTAAACGAAAAGGTGGATTTAGTATCCGGCGTAATCAAGGAATGTGGCTTTGAAATACTGGAAGTTAAAGCTGACGGAATGTGGAGTGTAATAGTAGGTAGAAAGAATGAGTAGATTTTTTACTGACCCATCAAACGTAAAGGATAAGTACATATACTTAGATAATGAGGGAGATATTCACCATCTAAAGAAGGTGCTAAGGCTAAGGCCAGGGGATGAGGTGGACGTATCCGACGGACAGAAATGGGAATACCATGGAAAGATAGAAGAGATAGATCAGGTGGCCGTAATAAAGATACTAGATAAGCAGGCCTTTGCAAGAGAGCCTGAGCTAAAGGTTACCCTTTTTCAGGGAATACCTAAGGCATCCAAGATGGAGACCATCATTCAAAAGAACGTTGAAGAGGGAATATATTCAATAGTTCCCGTTTTCATGGATAGAACAGTTGTTGTGGACAAGGGAAACTTTTCAAAGAAGCTGGACCGCTGGCAGAAGATTGCAGATGAAGCTGTAAAGCAGTGCAAGAGGGGAATAATCCCAAAGGTTGAAAAGGACGTAAAGCTTGATGAAGCAATTAAAATGCTATCCGATTTTGACCTAGTCCTATTCCCTTATGAAAACGAAGAAGATGTGACCATAAAGGATTGCCTTAAGGACATGGAAAAACCAAGGACCGTGGCCATAGTAATTGGACCTGAAGGCGGTTTCTCTCAAGGTGAAGTGGATAAGCTTTTAGCTATTGGCGCAAAGAGCGTTTCCCTAGGAAAGACCATCCTTAGAACTGAGACTGCAGGCCTTGTAGCACTAGCCATGACCATGTATCAATTTGAACTATAGGAGATAAGATGAAAGTTGCTTTTCACACATTAGGTTGTAAAGTAAATCAATATGAGACTCAGGCCATGATAGAGCAGTTTCTAGCTAGAGGCCATGAACTGGTTTCTGAGGATGAATTCAGCGACTGGTACGTAATAAACACCTGCTCTGTCACAAACCTTGCAGATAGAAAGTCTAGGCAGTACATCAGGAGGATGAAGAAGGTAAACCCCGATGCAATGATCGCTGTAACAGGCTGCTATGCCCAGATTAGCGGCCAGGAAATATATGACCTTCCTGAGGTGGACATAGTAATCGGCATGAACGAAAAACACCTTATCATCGACTACCTGGAAAAGGGCGAAAAGGCAATTCACATACTGCCTTATGAAAAGCTTAACAGGTACGTTGAGACCGGCAAGGTGGTATCCATGGAGTCTAGGACCAGGGCCTACGTCAAGGTGCAGGAGGGCTGCAACAGATTTTGCTCTTACTGCATAATTCCTTACGCTAGAGGACCTGTAAGATCTAGAAAGGTAGAGGACGTAGTAGGTGAGGCAAGAGGCCTAATTGAGTCAGGCTTTAAGGAGATAATCCTAACAGGAATTAATACGGCCCTTTACGGTGAAGAGGGAATCGAGACCTTAATAAAGGAGATAAGCAATATTCCTGGAGACTTTAGGATAAGGCTTAGCTCTCTTGAACCAACTGTAGTAAATGCAGATTACGTCAAAAGGCTTTTAAAGTATCCTAAGCTATGCCATCACCTTCACCTATCCCTTCAGTCGGGAAGCGATGAGGTGCTTTCTAGAATGAACAGAAGGTACACTAGGGATGAGTACCTTAAGATTGTTAAGGTGTTAAAGGACTTTGACCCTTGCTATGGAATTACCACGGACATCATCGTGGGCTTTCCTGGTGAAAGTGAAGAGGACTTCTTGGATAGCTTAGATATGGTGAACAAGGTAGAGTTTTGCAAGGTACACGCCTTCCAGTACTCTAAGAGACCAGGAACCAAGGCTGCCCAGTTTAGGGACCAGATTCCTTCACCAGTAAAGAAGGAGAGAAGCGAAAGGCTAATATCCCTAGGAGATAGACCTTTCCTTGAAAAGAACATTGGCACCGTAAGGAGAGTTCTCTTTGAAGAGGATAACGCAGGCTACACGGATAACTACATCAAGGTTTACGTGGACGAAGGACCTATGGGAGAATTCGCGGACGTAATGCTAGATGAAATATATGAGGATGGCTTAAAAGGCCACATCGTGATATAATATGTGAAAAGGAGGCGGTAATATGGCAGATTGTATATTTTGCGCAATAGCAAATAAGGAAATCCCTTCAAACGTAGTTTATGAAGACGATAAGATCATTTGCTTTAAGGACCTGGAGCCTCAAGCACCTGTGCACGTTCTAATCATTCCTAAGAAGCACATTGCATCCCTTGATGATGTATGTGAGGAAGACGCTGAGCTTTTAGCACACATCATGCTTAAGGTTAAGGAAATCGCTAAAATCCTAGAACTTGAAAATGGATATAGACTGGTAAATAACTGTGGTGAAGATGGTTTTCAAACAGTTAAGCACCTACATTTCCATCTGCTAGGTAAGAGAAAAATGACTTGGCCACCAGGCTAAAGACAGGAGAAAAGATGTTTCAAGATATTTACCCACATAGATTTGACAACCAGTTTAAGGACATACAGCCTGAAGGAAAGGATAGAGTCCTATGCTATAGCAGCGGTAAAGTAGCCTTGAAAGATGAAAAGATTCCGTCCTTCGAGGACGGATTTTTTAATCCGGAGGATTTATCCTACGCATTTTCTTTAGATGAAGAAAAGTACTTTGTCCTTAGAAAGCCTATGGAATGCTTTAATATGGTACCTACTAGAGATGCAGCAGATAAGCTTACCACCTTTGCTGCAATCATGGGACTTCACCTATACACATGGTATGAGAAGAACCACTACTGCGGTATATGCAAGGAAGAGTTAACATTTTCAAAAGGCGAGAGAGCTTTAGTATGCCCTAAGTGCGGCAACGTAATATATCCTAGGATCTCACCAGTTGTAATAGTGGGAGTAACCAATGGGGATGAGATACTACTTACAAAGTATGCGGATAGGGACTATGCCAGATACGCGCTAATAGCAGGCTTTATGGAGTACGGAGAGACTCCTGAGGACACGGTAAGAAGGGAAGTCTTTGAGGAGGCAGGCCTAAAGGTTAAGAACATAACCTACTATAAATCCCAGCCTTGGCCTTATCCAGATTCACTGCTTTTAGGCTTTTATGCTGAGGTGGATGGAGACACTACTGCAACCCTTAGAGATGGGGAGCTTAAAGAGGCTACCTGGTTTAAGAGAAAGGACGTGCCAGACATAGAATCGGACTTTGCTTTAACCTCGGAACTTATGGAAAACTTCAAAAATTCCCTTGATATCTAATACCAAGGATAGTATAATACCTATGTTCGACAGCTAAATATTTCATGTATGTCAGGAGGTGAATTGGAATATGGCACAAGTAATCGTAAGAGAAAATGAAAGCTTAGAAAGCGCTCTAAAGAGATTCAAGAGATCATGCGCTAGAGATGGCGTTATGTCAGAACTTAGAAAAAGAGAGCACTACGAAAAGCCAAGCGTAAGAAGAAAGAAAAAATCTGAAGCTGCTAGAAAAAAGGCTAAGAAGTACTAGGTGAAAGAAATGACACTACAGGAACAATTAATGGCTGACTTCAAGGAAGCTATGAAGGCTCACGATGAAGTTAGAAAAAATACAATCAGTTTCGCTAGAGCTGCTATCAAGCAATATGAAGTAGATAACAGACAGGAACTAGATGATGCAGGCATCATCGCAATTTTATCAAAGCAGGTTAAAATGAGAAAAGATGCACTTGCTGATTTTGAGAAAGCTGGCAGAACAGATTTAGCCCAGTCATATCAGGCGGAAATCGAAGTTCTACAAAAGTACCTACCTGAACAACTTTCAGAGGAGAAGATCCTAGAGGTTGTAAAGGAAGTCGCAAGTTCAATGGGAATTACAGGCGGCAAGGAAAATATGGGAAAACTTATGGGACCATGCATGGGCAAGTTAAAAGGCCAGGCAGACGGTGGCTTAGTAAGAAAAGTAGTACAAGATTTTCTTGGCTAATAGACGATGACAACCTGGATTTAATTCAGGTTGTTTTTTTAAAGGAGAAACTATGAGAATTGCAGTTCCATTTAAAGATGGGAATATAGATCAGCACTTTGGAAAGTGCGAAGAAATGAAGATATATGAAGTGGTAGATAAAAAAGTGGTGGAAACTGAGGTCATATCTTCAGTAGAGCCAGAGTTTCTAAAGGCCATTGGAATCACCACCATCATAGCTGGAGGAATGGGCCCTTCAAAGATTGAGAAGATTGAAGGCCTAGGAATAGATCTTTACGTAGGAGCATTTGGAGAGGCGGACAAGGCTGTAGAAGACTTCTTAGCTGGCACCCTTCAGTATGCAGATAACACAGCTTGTTTTTAGGAGGTAGATATGTTAGAAGCTTTTATGCAGAACTTTACACTAATCAACATAATCATCTTGGTATCGTCTATATTTATAGGCATATACTGTCTAAAGATGGCTAAGTGCGGCATATTCGTAAAGTATAGATGGGTTGTTTTAATCTTTGCGTTTGCATTTACCTACGAGGTAGCAACAGGAGATGCATCACATCTACACATGCTGCCATTTGCCCTATTCCTATGGGCAATGTTCGTAGTTTCCTACCAGATACTTTTAGGAAAGAGGGAACCTATAGATGCAGATGAGGACACCCTTGCAGAAATAGAGAAGATTAGAAAGAGAAAGAAGACTACAAACAGTAGCGTTTACGATAAAGACGAGGAAGATAACTAGAAAGGAAGACATAAGGAAATGACCGACAGCAAGAAGAGGATGATTGCAGTAATCGCAATTGCAATAAGCGTAGTACTTAGCTTTGTTATTGATCTTGGAGTAAATCCAACGGCTCAATATCTAGATAACAAGATTGAGCAGGTAGAGAATATATCTGGTGAGCTATCTTTCTCAGACTATGCTCTTGGAGGCATTTCAGTTAAGGAAAAAGCTATTGCAATAGCATCGGTAGCTAGCATTGAAAGGCACTACGTTTCAACGGTGTCAGTTACTCTTTTTAGATACGTGCTACCTATTGGAATACTCCTTTATCTTCTAGTAATTTCCATAAAAAAATTCAACTTTGCATATATGCGCTCTGTTGCAGTATGCATAATGGTCGTAAGTATAGCCTTTTCATTTATGATTCCAGTTAGCCTTGGAATAGGGGCATTCTATGGTGCGGTAGCACCAGACCCTGCAGATAAAATCCAGCAGCAGTACGAAGAGAATGTATCCACATCCCAGAACAGTGAAGATGGCTTTATGTCCACAGCTAAAAACTGGGTTAAGGACAAGAAGAATGAGATAACTGGGGACATCAAGGAAAAGCGTATGGAAAACAACGTTGCAAAGGCAAGGCTTGATCAAATCAAGGCTGAGATTGTAACTATACCTGGACTTATGTGCCTAGTGCTGATCATTGGCTGCTGTGCATTCACATCAAGGTGGATACATAAGCGTAAGGAAAGAGACCTAAAGAAGAAAATAGGTGAGCTTCAGGCCCAGCTTGAAGAGGCAAAGTCAAATGCAAACGATGGACACATAGAGGAACTTGAAACTGATGCTGCTGAAACCGCAGAATACGTTAACGAACTTGTAGAAAAGGTTTCAGCTAAGGAAGAGAGCAAGGGCCTGAAAAAGATTAAGGATTTTATTAAAGAAAATCTAGATTAATATGGCTAAACCTGTTGACATTTAAAGGTTTGGATGTTAAATTATTAGGGTATGAAGAAGAAGTTATCCGCTTCTCACCCTAAGAATTTTGTTTCCACGGGTCAATATGGAGAATTACATGCGGATACTTTTTGTCCGCATTTTTAATTTTTAGGAGGTGTTATACCATTAGCAAGGAGACACTAATCAACGAAGAAATTCGTGATAAGGAACTGAGAGTAATCGATGCAGACGGCACTATGGTCGGCATCATGTCTAGAGACGAAGCTTTGGACTTAGCAAATGAGAGAAAGCTGGATTTGGTAAACGTTTCACCAAACGCTAATCCACCAGTATGCAAGATTCTGGATTACGGAAAGTACAGATATGAACTTCAAAAGCGTGAGAAGGAAGCTAAGAAGAAGCAAAAGACAACACAGGTAAAGGAAATTAGACTTAGTACTTTTATTGAAGCCCACGACGTTGAAGTAAAGGCAAAAACTGCTTCAAAGTTCCTTAAGGACGGAGATAAGGTTAAGGTTAGCTTAAGATTCAGAGGTAGAGAAGCTGCTTACCAATCAAGAGGTCTTGAAGTAATGAACGCTTTTGCAGAAGCAGTAAGTGAAGTTGCAACAGTTGAAAAGGCTGCAAAGATGGAAGGCAGAAGCCTAACAATGGTATTAGCACCAAAGTCGGATAAATAGTTTAAATTCAAATTTACATAGGAGGAGAAACATCATGGCAAAGAATAAGATGAAATCCCATAGAGGAGCATGCAAGAGACTTAAATTAACAGGCTCAGGAAAGATTAAGAGAAACAAGGCATACAAGGGCCATATTCTTACTAAGAAGACTGCAAAGAGAAAGAGAGGCCTAAGAAAGGCAACTGTTTTAACACATGCAGACACTAAGAGAATGCTTAGATCAATGGCAAGATAGTTTGAGGAGGTAAAGAAATATGGCAAGAGTTAAAAAAGGTGTTAACGCACACAAGAGACATAGAAAAGTATTAAAGTTAGCAAAGGGTTTCTACGGACAAAAGTCAAGAAACTTCAGAGCTGCTAAGCCTGCAGTAATGAGATCACTTAGATCAGCATTCGTAGGTAGAAAGTTAAAGAAGAGACAATACAGACAAATGTGGATCGCAAGAATCAACGCTGCTGCAAGAATGAACGACATTTCATACAGCAAGTTAATGAACGGTCTAAAGAAGGCTGGTATTGAAATCAACAGAAAGATGCTTTCAGAAATGGCAATCCATGATGCTGCAGCATTTTCAGCATTATGCGAACAAGCTAAGAAGGCTTTAAAATAGGGAGAATAGAGAAACCTAACGTTTTGTTAGGTTTCTTTTTTTATGCTGCTTACCCCTTCTGATACCATTGCAAAAAACACCTTTAGGATATATAATTTACTATGTATAAATATATGTATTTGGAGGCAGAAATGGATAAAGAATTAACATACAAAAACCCTAATGGTCTTACAGATATGACTGTAGAAGAAAAGGCCAATATGGAAAGCTACGTAAAGGGATACAAGGACTTTCTAAACAAGGGAAAGACTGAGAGACTTTGCGTAAAGGAAGCCATCAAGATAGCTGAAAATGCTGGCTTTAAAGAACTTAAAGAAGGCATGAAGCTAAAGGCAGGAGATAAGGTCTACGAAAACAACAGAGGTAAGATGCTTCTTCTTGCAGTAATAGGGGAAGAAGACCTTAACAAGGGAGTAAACATTTCAGCATCACACATAGATAGCCCTAGGCTTGACCTAAAGCCAGAGCCACTTTACGAGGATAGCGATTTAGCTTATCTAAAGACCCACTACTACGGCGGAATTAGAAAGTACCAGTGGGTAACTATTCCACTAGCACTTTACGGAGTAGTAGCTCTAAAGGATGGCAGGGTAATAGACGTTGCAATCGGTGAAGGAGATGAAACTAAGCTTGTAATCTCAGACCTATTGCCACACCTAGGACAGGAACAGAACAAGAAGCCACTTGCTACTGGAATTGAGGCAGAGCAGCTTAACCTTCTAGTAGGATCAGGAGAAGAATCTAAGAAGAAGGTGCTACAGCTTCTTTACGAAAAGTACGGCTTTGAAGAAGAGGACTTAATATCTGCAGAGCTAGAAGCAGTTCCAGCAGTGATGGCAACAGATATTGGAATAGATAGCACCATGATAGGTTCATACGGCCACGACGATAGAGTTTGCTCATACGCAGCACTAAAGGCAATAACAGAGGTTAATATGCCAAAGAAGACAGCCATTTGCATCCTAGCAGACAAGGAAGAGATAGGCTCAGAAGGTGTAACAGGCATGAAGACCCAGGCCTTCGAAACCTTCATAGAGGAACTTGGCGCAGACGTTAGAAAGTGCTTCAAGAATTCATTTTGCATTTCAGCAGACGTTACTGCAGCCTACGATCCAAACTTTGCAGATGCCTTTGAAAAGAGAAACGAAGCTCACCTTAACCACGGAATTTGCCTTTGCAAGTACACAGGAGCAAGAGGTAAGTCAGGCGCAAGCGACGCATCAGCAGAGACAGTGGCTTACGTGAGAAGAAAATTTGAAGAGGGAAATGTTCACTGGCAGATAGCCGATATGGGCAAGGTTGACCTAGGTGGCGGCGGAACAGTAGCCCTTGACCTAGCATACAGAAACATTGAAACAATAGACGCTGGGGTACCTGTATTATCCATGCATGCCCCATTTGAAGTGGTAGCCAAGTACGACTGCTACATGACATATCTTGCAATGAAAGCGATATTAGGATGAAGATAGTAGTATCAGACGACAAAGTATATGGAATATATGGGAAGGACTTTCCTGGACTTAAGGCCTTCGTCTTTGAAAACGGTGAAAAGAGTAAAAACCTTAAGACCTACCAGGACCTTATGCATTTTTTAGCAGAGGAAAAGGTGGAAAAGACTGACACCCTAATAGCCCTTGGAGGCGGGGTGGTAGGAGACCTTACAGGTTTTGCTGCAGCAACCTTTAAGCGTGGGATGAAGTATATATCTATACCCACAACCCTTATGGCCATGATAGATTCATCCATAGGTGGAAAGACAGGGGTAAACCTAGACGAAGGAAAGAACCTGGTAGGAGCAATATATCCTGCTGAAGAGGTGATCCTAGATTTCAAATATCTTAAGACTTTAGATAAGCGTCAGTTTAACAGCGCCATGGCCGAGGTCATAAAATACCAGGTGATCACTGGAGAAAACTTGGTGGATATGCCCCTTGAAGACATGGTGAGAAGGTGCATAAAGATCAAGGAGGACATAGTTAAGGAAGACCCTCTAGATCAAGGTAAGAGAATGATCCTTAACCTAGGACACACAGTAGGCCATGCAGTGGAAAAGCTGTCTGGATATACCCTTCTTCACGGAGAAGCGGTAGCTATTGGCCTAGCTGAAATTGCTAGATACTCAAAGATGGAAGGACTGGATCAGCTGATCTCACTTTTAAAGAGATACGATCTTCCAACAGAGCTAACCTATCCAAGGGATAAGGTGATGGAAGCCATAAGAGAAGATAAGAAGATTAGAAATGGGGTTCTTACCCTAGTCTTGCCAAAGGCTTTTGGAAAGGTGGAGGTGAAACATGAAGGCGACAATTAAAAAACCAATTACTGGTGGAACTATCAAGGCAATACCATCCAAGTCCATGGCCCACAGGCTTCTAATAGCTAGCGCCCTAACAAGACTAGACGGTACACCTTGCGACATAAAGATTGAAAAGACTTCAGAAGATATTCAGGCCACAGTTCTATGCCTTGAAAGCCTTTTCACAGACGGAGAAATATATTGTAGAGAGTCAGGCTCCACATTTAGGTTCCTGCTTCCTCTAGCAGGAGTGCTAGGTAAGGAGTGCGACTTTTATCCAGAAAAGAGCTTGGTTCAAAGACCGATATGGCCCCTTTACGATGAGCTGGTATCTCACGGCTGCAAGCTTTCAAACATTGGAAACATTCCAATACATATTGAAGGTAAATTAGAGGGCGGAGAATACCAGATTCCTGGCAGCATCTCAAGCCAGTACATCACAGCCCTTCTGATGGCCCTACCTTTAGCAGAGGAAAACAGCATACTTAGGATTATCGGAAGGTTAGAGTCAGCCCCTTACGTTGACATGACCTTGGAGGTTCTTTCAAAGTCTGGAATCCTAATTAGAAAGATGGAAGACGGATATGAAATTCCAGGAAGACAGCAGTACTTCCTAGACGACGATACAAAGGTGGAAGGAGACTGGTCAGCAGCAGCCTTTTGGTTTGCCCTAAGCCCATACGCTAACGTTAAGGTTGAAGGGCTAGATAGATCATCCACTCAAGGAGATAAGGCCATCGAAAAGCTGGTAAAGGAAATGCACATGTTTAGCGAAAGCAGTATCATGTCAATTGACGTATCAGATATTCCCGACCTTGTGCCAGCCCTTGCAGTAGCAAGTGTAGGCTCAGGAAAGGTAGTTGAAATATTAAATGCACAGAGACTAAGGCTAAAGGAAAGCGATAGAATTGAGTCTGTAATAGACGTGATTAATAGCCTTGGCGGCAAGGCCTGGGAAACAGAGACAGGACTTGCAATAGACGGCAGAGTAAGGCTTAAAGGTGGAGAGGTGGACCCTAAGGGAGACCACAGAATCGCCATGATGGCAGCCTGCCTATCCACACAGGCAGAAGAGGAGATAACAATCCTTAACGCCCAGGTGGTAAACAAATCCTATCCGTCATTTTTCGAGGACTTCTTAGCCCTTGGCGGAGAGGTAACCTTTGAAGTAGAAGGGGAAATTTAAATGGCAACATACCATGGAAGAAATATTACAGTTGAAATATTCGGCTCTTCCCACGGTGAAGAAGTAGGGGTTAAGATTGAAGGCCTAGATGGGGTAACTATCGACGAGGAAAAGCTTCAACAGTTTTTAGATAGAAGAAGCCCATCAAAAGACGCCCTTTCCACCCCTAGAAGGGAAAAGGATAAAGTCCTTTTAACCTATGGGGAGGTGGTGACTGGAGTTATCAAGAACCTGGATGTTAGGAAAGAGGAATACAATGTAGAGGTTCCTAGACCAGGCCATAGCGACTACTCCCAGTTCGTAAAGGAAGGAAAAATTCTTTCAGGCGGAGGAGCATATAGTGGAAGGATGACGGCAGCCCTTTGCATAGCAGGAGGAATATGTAAGCAGCTTCTTGAAAAAGAAGGAGTAAACATATCTGCTAAGATTTTAGATGAAGAAGCCATGAGAAAGAAGGCAGAGGAAAACCCACTTGACTCCGTAGGAGGAGTCATTGAGTGCGTGGTTACAGGCCTTAAGCCAGGCATCGGCGGCCCTACCTTAGATAGGCTTGAAGGAGACATTGCAAAGCTAATCTTTTCAATTCCTGCAGTTAAGGGAGTTGAGTTTGGGGCAGGCTTTAAGGTAAAGGATATGCTTGGCTCAGAAAACAACGACAGCTTCTTCTTTGAGGATGAAAAGGTGAAGACGAGGACCAACAACGCAGGTGGCCTTTTAGGCGGAGTTACCACAGGAATGCCACTGGTTGTTAGGGCAGCTATAAAGCCTACACCTTCCATAGGTAAGGAGCAAGATAGCGTAAACCTTTTAACAGGTGAAAACTGCAAGATCACCGTTAAGGGACGCCACGATAGATCCATAGTTCCTAGAGCAGTGCCTTGCGTAGAGGCAGCTTGCGCAATAGCCATATTTGACAGGATGAAGGATAGATGAATTTAAAGGAAGCTAGAGAAAAAATAGATAATATTGATCAGAAGATCGTAGAGCTTTTAGACCAAAGAATGAAGGCAGTGGATGACATTTCCCAGTACAAGGCTATCAAAGGTCTTCCAGTGCTAGATGAAGCTAGGGAAAAGGAGAAACTTTCAAAGATCAAGGGAGATTCAAACAGAAGAATCTTTGAGAAGATCATGGAAGAGTCCAGAGCCTACCAAGAAACCCATAGACCAGAGTATGGCCTAGTTGGAAGAAAATTGTCACACAGCTTTTCCAAAGAAGTTCACAAAATGGTCGGAGGCTACGACTACGCTTTAATAGAGCTAGAGCCAGAGGAACTTGAGGGCTTTTTTAAGGATGGAAACTTTAAGGGCGTAAACGTAACCATTCCATACAAGGAAGAGGTTATGAAGTACTGTAAAGACCTTTCAGAGGAAGCGAAAGAGGCAAGGAGCGTAAACCTAATTTCAGATGGCATAGGATACAACACCGACGTATACGGCTTTAAAAAGCTTCTTGAAAAGGTAGGTGACTTTGAAACTGTAACCATCCTAGGAGACGGCGGAGCATCAAAGGCTATTCAGTCCATCTTAAGGGATAAGAAGGTGACGGTGCTTAAGAGAGGCGAAATGGATAAATATGTGCCTACGGATTTAGTAATAAACGCTACACCTGTTGGAACATACCCAGATGTTGATGAGGCCCCAATAGAAATCTATGGCTGTAAAGCGGTCATTGACCTTACATACAATCCATTTATGACCAAGCTGATGCTTGATGCAAAGGAGAAGGGAATCCTAGCTATTGGAGGTCTTGAAATGCTCTTTTACCAGGCAGCAAAGTCAGCTGAGATATTTACAGGCAAAAAACTTACAGATTTGGAACTTGCAATCTTGTACGATCAGTTTGAGAAGGAATATTTAAATGTAGCAATCATTGGAATGCCTGGTTCAGGAAAGAGCACTCTAGGAAGAAAGCTTGCAAAGGACCTGGGAAAAACCTTTATTGACCTGGACGATGAAATATATTCAAGGGAAGGCCAAACAGCAGAAGAGATAATTCTCTTTAGAGGTGAAAAGGCCTTTAGAGATATTGAAACAAGGGTGCTAGAGGAGATTTCCCTGATGCACGGAGCCGTCATAGCAACGGGAGGTGGCATCGTTGAAAGGGATGAGAACAGAAGACTCCTTGAAAGAAATAGCCAGATCATTTACCTGAGAAGGGATCTTGAAGACCTTGAAGTCTTTGGAAGGCCCCTTTCAAAGGAAGAGGGAGTAGAAGCCCTCTTTGAAAGAAGAGGGGAAAAATATGAAGCCTGGGCTAATCTAATACTGGAGGAGGAAATATGAAAATACTAGTAATTAACGGACCTAACTTAAACCTTTTAGGTATTAGGGAACCTGAAATATATGGAAAGAAAAACTACCACGACCTGGTTCAGTACATAGATGAGATGGCTGATGAACTTAACGTAAACGTAACCACTTTTCAGTCAAACACCGAGGGCGAGATAGTAAACAGAATCCAGGAAGCGTACTTTGAAAAGGTGGATGGAATCATCATAAATCCTGCAGCATATACCCATACCAGCATAGCAATTCCAGATGCCATAAAGGCGGTAGGAATTCCTGCTGTAGAGGTACACCTAACGGACATCACAAAGAGGGAAGAGTACAGGCAAAAATCCTACACCAAGGAGGCCTGCATTAAGACCTTCATGGGAAACGGATTTACGGCATATTTAGATGGTATGAAGTACCTGCTGGATAATGCAAAATTCATTGACTAGATACTGTAAAAATTATACAATTAATACAATATTAAAATAGAAGAAAGGAAGCCTAATGAACAGATTAAACATTAAGTCAAAAGACCAGACTGCAAGGACTGTTGAATGGATGAACGGGGAACTTGAGAGACGTGTTCAAACAGCACCTCCAGGACAATGCCCTGTAGACCTTACAGCAGCTTTCTTGAAGCTATGCCACTCACAGAGCTGTGGTAAATGTTCACCATGCCGTGTAGGAATTGGTCAACTTCAGCTAATGCTAAATGAAATTCCTGACCTAAACCACGAACTGGATTTAGGAGTTTTGGAATTACTTGAAAAGACAGCTGAGTCAATCAAAAACACTGCTGACTGTGCAATCGGTTTTGAAGCTGCAAGCATGGTTCTAAGAGCTCTTCGTGGATACAGGGAAGACTTCGAATCACACATTCTAAACCACAAGTGCGCAGATCACATTGACAAGGAAGCACAGGCAGTACCTTGCGTATCACTTTGCCCTGCAAGCGTAGACGTTCCAGGCTACATTGCATTAGTAAAGAACGAAAGATATGCAGATGCTGTTAGACTAATCAGAAAGGACAATCCGTTCCCAACTGTATGCGCCCTTATCTGCGAACATCCATGCGAAGCTAGATGCCGTAGAACTCTGGTAGATGCTCCTATGAACATCAGAGGACTTAAGAGATTCGCAGTAGACCACTGCGGAGATGTTCCTGCACCAGAAAAGATGGACGACACAGGCAAGAAGGTTGCAGTTATCGGAGGAGGCCCATCAGGTCTTACAGCTGCATATTTCTTATCCATCATGGGACACAAGGTAACCGTATACGAAAAGAGACAACAACTAGGCGGAATGCTTAGATATGGAATCCCTAGCTACAGACTACCAAGAGAAAGACTTCAGTGGGATATAGACAACATCCTTTCAACAGGTGTTGAAGTAAAGTGCGGAGTAGACATTTCATCAGAAGAACAGATGAAGGAAATCAGAGAAAACTTCGATGCTGTATACATTTCAATTGGATCACACAACGCAAAGACAATTGGAATTCCAGGAGAATTTGCTAAGGGTGTAATCCCAGCAGTTGAAATGCTTAGAGGAATCGGCGATGATGCAATGCCAGATTTCAAGGGCAAGAAGGTCTCGGTAATCGGTGGCGGAAACGTTGCTATGGACGTTGCTAGAACTGCAAGAAGACTGGGAGCAACTGAGGTTAACATCGTATACAGAAGAAGAAGAGAAGATATGACTGCTCTACCTGCAGAAATCGCAGGAGCTATTGAAGAGGGATGTAGACTTCTTCAACTTAAGGCACCAGCAGAAATAGAGACAGATAACGATGGATACGTAAAGGCTCTATGGGCTAAGCCTCAGCTAGTTGGCGAAGCAGATGAATCAGGTAGGCCTAGACCTGTACCTTCATCAGAAGATCCAATGAGAATCGAGTGCGATATCGTAATCTCAGCTATAGGTCAAGCTACAGATATAGAGTTCTTTGAAGATTACGGTATTCCTGTATTCAGAGGAAACATCAGCACAAAGCCTTCCAGCGTAGTTGAAAACGTTGAGGGAACATATGCTGGTGGTGACTGCGTAACAGGTCCATCAACAGCAATCAACGCTATTGGTGCAGGTAAGGTTGCAGCAGCAAATATCGATACATATCTAGGATACAACCACGAAATCTCAGCAGGAGTTGAAATTCCAGCCCCTACACCTGATGACCACAAGCCATCAGCAAGAACTGAGCTTTCAGAAAGATATGCAGACCTAAGAGAAAACGACTTCGAAGAAGTTGAACACGGCTTTAACCTAGAAGAGGCAATGCAGGAAGCATCAAGATGCTTACGCTGCGATCACCACGGATTTGGAGCATTCAGAGGAGGTAGAGAAGAAAAATGGTAAATCTACTAATTAACGG
>JAKSSK010000002.1 GCA_024403135.1 Clostridia bacterium | reverse complement strand
GGGGGTGTAGCTCAATGGATAGAGTACCGCACTACGAATGCGTTGGTTGCAGGTTCGACTCCTGTCACCCTCACCAAAGACCGTTGGAATTTAAAGTTCTAACGGTTTTTTCTTTTTTACAAAAATAGACAATATATTCCCTTGTACCCATGGGTAAAAGGTGTTAATATATATGTGTATAGTGATTTATTTGAAAGGAGATATATTTCTATGAAGAAGAGAATACTTAGCATCTTACTTGCAACAGTAATCGCAGTAGCTATGATGCCTATGACAGCATTAGCAGCACCAAATGATGAGCATAATGTTTATGGTGATTTAGTTAAGGTTGCAGCAGGTGTTCACTGGTTCTATAACGACACTCTTGTAGGCAAGGCTCTTAAGTTAGGTTACGAAGTAGAAGCAACTAAGGCAGTAGTTAAGACTGCAGTAGTAGTTGACAAGACTGTAAAGACTAAGAAGGCTGTAGATAAGGTTAAACTTGCTAAGGCTATTTCAGAAGCTAAGATTGATATCGCAGACGCAGCAGGTGGAAACACAGATGTTGTTGTTGGCCTATTATTCGACCAAGGACTAGATAAGGTAGCAAAGGCTAAATCAGTTGTTTGCGTAGAAAAGATTAAGAAGGAAACTATCGAAGCTATCGAAGCTATCATCGCAGCTAAAAAGCAAGCAGATGAAATGATCGATCAAGCAGTAGCAGGAATTACTTATGAAGTACCTCTTGCATTAGCTGAAGACGGACACGTTGCAGTAGCAGCAGCTGAATCTTGCGAAGCAGCATTAGTTGCAGCACAAGAAGCAGTAGATAAGATTTTACCTGCTATCGAAAAGGCTAAATTAGACGAAATGGCTCAAGCAGTTGTAATTCGTTGCAACACAATTAAGCACAAAGATTGCACAGAAGTTTACACAACTGTAACAGAAGGCGATCTACAAACTCTATTAGATGCTGGTTACAAGGCTGAATACAAGTTCTACAGAAGTGAAAAGAACGCAGATTACGGTTACATCTTCACTTCAAAGACTGGTAAGTACTTCAACGACAAGGGCGTTAAGGGTCAAATGTACTTCTACAAGGCTGAACTTACTATCACTGATGCTGATGGCGTAGTTGTAGCTGAAACAGCTCTTGACAACTGTAAGTATGGTAACAGAAAGCTTAAATAATTAAGATAAAAAAAACTGGGTTCGCCCAGTTTTTTTATTGCCTGAAATAAGATATAATATGCGTAACATATTAGAGAGGTAAGTTATGGATATTAAAAAGATATATGAAGAATTTCCGCAGGTTAAGGAAATGGCAGATGAGAAGGAAATCTTTTGGCTTAATCCTAGATTGGGCGAGGAAAGAGAGCTATCCTTTAGCATAGCAGATATTGAAGATGCACAGGCTAGACTAGATCGCTTTAGCTCATACATCATGAAGGCCTTTCCTGAGACAGAGGTAACTAAGGGAATCATTGAATCACCTTTAACAAGGACACCTGGCATAAAGGAATACCTTGGTGTAAAGGGCGATGTATATGTTAAGAGGGATTCAGACCTTGCAGTATCTGGCTCCATCAAGGCTAGAGGCGGAATCTACGAGGTATTAAAGTTCGCAGAGGAAGTGGCAGGCCTAAAGGAAGAGGATGACTACGGCGTACTTACAGAGGATAGGTATAAAGAGCTTTTCTCTAGGTACAAGGTAGCAGTAGGCTCCACAGGAAACCTGGGACTAAGCATAGGAATAATCTCTGCAAAGCTAGGCTTTGACGTTACAGTGCATATGTCAGCAGATGCAAGGCAGTGGAAGAAGGACCTGCTTAGATCAAAGGGCGTTAAGGTGGTTGAATACCCAGACGACTACCAGAAGGCAGTAGCTGAAGGTAGAAAGGAAGCAGCAAAAGATCCTACATGCCACTTCGTAGATGACGAGGGTTCAAAGGACCTATTCTTAGGATATTCAGTAGCAGCAAAGAGAATCGTAAAACAGTTTGAAGAAAACGGCATTAAGTGCGATGATGAGCACCCTGTGTTCGTATACATTCCTTGTGGAGTAGGCGGTGCACCAGGTGGAGTAGCCTTCGGACTAAAGACGCTCTTTGGAAAGAACATTCACATATTCTTTGCAGAGCCAACTAAGGCACCTTGCATGACCTTAGGACTTATAACTGGGCTTAACGAAAAGATTGCAGTTTCAGACATTGGTCTTGATGGAAAGACACAGGCAGATGGCCTTGCAGTAGGAAGAGCCTCATATCTGGTTGGCGATGTGATGACCACCCTTTTAGATGGTGCCTATACCATCGAAGATGATAAGCTATTCCCATACCTTGCAAAATTAAAGGACCTGGATGGACTGTTCATAGAGCCATCATCCTGCGCCAGCTTCCCAGGACCTGAGCTGGTTGAAAAGTGCGGCAAGTACGATATGACAAATGCTACTCACATTCTATGGGCTACAGGAGGAAGCATGGTTCCAGAAGATGAAGCAAGGGCTTACTACGAAAGAGGAAAGAAAAATGACTAAAGAAGAGATGTATACATTTATGGAAGGCCAGGTAGAGGATGCCAACGTAAGACAAAAGGACGTAATTAACGGCATGCTAAAGGGAAGGCTGGTGGACTGTGATCCAGAGACAAATAGGCTGGTCATGGAGTTTCCAATTCTGCCATGGGAAGGAAACAGGGTAGGAGTAATGCACGGAGGTGCAATTACAGCGGTCTTTGACCTTGCCATGGGAAATATGGCTAGATACGTTGCACAGGCAAACTGGGCACCTACAGTAGGTATTGAGGTGAAGTTCGTAAGACCTGGACAGGTAGGAGATACACTTGTAGTTACAGTGGATGCAAAGGCAGCTGGAAAGAGAATAACCCAGCTTTACGCAGAGGCCGTAAGCAGCAAAACAGGAAAGCTAATTTCAACAGCAACTTCCGTATATATGAATATTGACACAATGAAAGAAAAGGGCTTATAGCCCTTTTTCCTTAGAATCTATCGCTGTAGTTTAATAGCCCCTTTAGGTAGCCACCAGTAACCTTAGGTTTGGTAGGTTCATCGTAGTAGTGAATCTGGCAGCTAAGGCCATCTTCGGTGGTATTTATGATGGCATAGGAGCCAGAGGAATTATCCCTAGGCTTTGTAATGCTGCCTGGATTTATTAGATGAATGCCATCCCAGTGGGTGTTAACAGGTATGTGGGTGTGGCCATAGACTGCAGCAACGCAGCCCTTTTCACAGGCCATGTAGTAGATGCGCTGAGTATCCTGCATGTGGCCGTGAAGAACCAGAATATCTCCGGCCTCAGTTTCCAGGATGGCGTAGTCGTTTTCATCAAAGGATCTATCGCAGTTTCCCTTGACGTAGACCATTCTTTTACCTACCGCCTTTTGAAAATCTAAGGCGTCATCTACATAGTCTCCGCAGTGGATGATCATGTCTATATCCTGATGCCTTTTATATACCTCAATTGCCTTTTGAATACTGTGGTGAGTATCCGATATTACAAATATTTTCATTTTGTCTCCTTTGCCTTTGGAATGTTTACATTATATCACAATATATGTTAAAATTATATGTATATTGGGGGAGTAATGATGTTTCGAGAAATACGCAAAAAAACGGTCATACTTTCAAGGAGAAAACCGTTTAAAAAGGACGCAGAAAACTTAATACACCTAATAGAAAAGAAGAACTGGATATTTTTTAATATGCGCCTTGAAGGAAGCAATATTTCCATGGAAAATATTCAGGCAATTCTCTCAGAGGAGATGGTAAATCTACCACTAGAGGACATGATGCTATTCAGAAATCTGGAGGACCTTTTAGATGCCATGAAGGGCTGGGCAAAGGAGAAAGCGCCTCTTTCAAGAAGGATGTTTGGCAATATATATTCCATCCTTTCAGGTAGCGAGCCAAGGATAAGGAAGTCATCACCTACCGTCATAGAGCTTAGCTACGTGCCTATGCTTTCAGAGGATATTGAGGGCAAGATAGATGAGCTAATTTCCTTTAGCAAGGAAGAGACCTTCGACTTCGTAAAGCAGGCGGTAGATTTACACAATATGTTTATTAAAATTTACCCATTCGACGAATTTAACCAGATGGTGGCAAGGGCCATAATGGTCTACCATTTGATGACAAAGGAAATGCCAATAGGGTATATAGATATTAAAGAAGAAGAATACAACGGGGTGCTTTCAAGGGAGCTAAACAGAGGCTACGAGGAAAGCGGCCTTTACACACCGGTGGTAAAGGGAACCTTAGAGATGTTAAATATTATGGACAACCTAACTATGGACTATAGGTAGAGAGGGAAAAGATGCAGAGAAAACTTAGTACAAAAAATCCATTTGTAAGACTTACACTTGCCATATTCATTGCAGGATGCGGCATACTTTTGATGTATTATCTTTTATTCAATACTTCAAAGGTATCCAACGCCCTAGGCACTATAACGACCATTCTATCGCCTTTCATCCTTGGCGGAGTAATGGCATATCTTATGTGTCCAATATATAACCTGGGGGTTAGGAGTATCTACCCTAGATTAAAGGGAAAGACAAAGACAAACAGGAAGGCCTTAGCGGCTTCAAAGGCAATAAGCACTATAATTTCCATGGTAGTTCTAACTGGGGTAATTGCAGGTTTCATAGCCCTAGTAATTCCTAACTTAATAGATACAATCAGTTCTTTAGTAAAGACTCTTCCATCCACAGCAAACTCACTAATAAACTGGATGGAAAAACATATAGCTAATAACCCTGTAATCCTAAGCTTCTTTACAGACGCTGTAGGAGACGCAAAGGACACCTTCGTGAACTGGGCTCAAACGGACTTCCTTCCACAGGCAGGATCCATCATGAGCAACATCTCAGCAGGAGTAGTTGGAGTGCTTAGATTCGCACTTAACTTCCTGATTGGACTAATCCTTTGCATATACTTCCTTAACAGCAAGGAGCTTTTCAGAGCACAGGCTAAGCAGATGGTACTTGCAACTTTCTCAGAGGAAAGGGCAGCAGGCATCTTCGAGCTAGGAAGAAGAACAAATGCAACATTCGGTGGATTCATCAACGGAAAGATCATCGACTCCTTCATCATCGGAGTTATTTGCTACATACTGATGGCAATACTGAACATGCCTTATGCGGTATTTATCAGTGTAATAGTTGGCGTAACAAATATCATTCCATTCTTTGGACCATTCATCGGAGCAATTCCATCATTCCTACTGATCCTGATAGTGGACCCACTAAAGGCCCTTTACTTTGCTATCATGATACTTGCACTTCAGCAGGTTGACGGAAACATCATCGGACCAAAGATCTTAGGAAACACAACTGGACTTGCCAGCTTTTGGGTAATGTTCGCCATCATCGTATTTGGCGGTATGTTCGGCTTCATAGGAATGGTAGTAGGCGTACCAATCTTCGCCCTTGTCTACACATACCTTGGAAAGTACTTCCACGGCAAGCTTAGAAAGAAGAACTTACCGTTCACTACCGAGGAATATATGCGCTACGACAAGCTAGGCATATCCGATAAGGAGGAATTACAGAAGTGATTCAATTAGAGGAAAGACTCAAAGAAATATTAGGAGAGGATCTCATAGTAGATGCGGACATGTCAAAGTACACCTCATTTAAAGCAGGTGGAAAGGCAAGCTATCTTGCTATGCCAAGGACCATATCGAAGCTTAGAGAACTGCTAACACTTTTGGATGAAGAAAATGTTGGCCACATATTCCTAGGAAACGGTTCTAACACATTGTTTAGGGACAAGGGATATACAGGAGTAGTGGTAAAGCTAAACCCATCTATAGGAGAATTTTTAGATATATCCATAGAAGGTACTAAGGCAGTTGCAGGAACTGCAGTACTCATGAGTACCTTTGCAAAGGCTGTAGCAGCTAAAGGCCTATCTGGCTTTGAGCCAATGTCTGGCATTCCAGGATCTTTAGGCGGAGCCTGCTTCATGAATGCAGGAGCATACGGCGGAGAGATGAAGGACGTAGTAGTTTCTGTACACGCCGTATCCAAGGATGGAAGAGACGAAAGGGACTTTTCCCTTGAGGAAATGGACCTAGGATACAGGCATAGCGCCCTAGAGGACAACGGCTACATCGCCGTTTCAGTTACTATGGAATTAAAAGAAGATGACAAGGATGAAATCCTTGCTAGGATGAAGGACTACACTGCTAGGAGAAACGAAAAGCAGCCTGTAAACTATCCTAGCGCAGGCAGTTTCTTTAAGAGACCTACAGGATACTTTGCAGGAAAGCTAATAGAGGATGCAGGCCTAAAGGGACTGACAGTAGGTGGAGCTCAGGTTTCAAAGCTTCACAGCGGATTTGTAATAAATATTGGTGGTGCAACTGAACAGGATATTACAGACCTGATGCACCTAGTTCAGAATACGGTTAAGGATAAATTCGGAGTGGATTTAGAACCGGAGGTAAGGATAGTTGGAGACAAATAGGTACCTTGAAGAAGCAAAAAAATATGTGATGACCTATGACTACCACACCCATACCATCTTTTCCCACGGCAAGGGAACCATCGAGGACAATGTAAAGGCTGCAGTAGAAAGAGGACTTAAAGCTATTGCAATTACCGACCACGGTCCAGGCCATCTTACCTACGGAATTAAGAGAGCGGATATTCCTAAGATGAGGCAGGAGATAGAAAGGCTAAGAAAGATATATCCCATAGACATATATCTTGGAGTTGAGGCTAACGTAGTGTCAACTGGTAATGGCCTAGATGTTTCAAAGGAGGAGTTTAAGGACTACGACTTTGTAATCTGCGGCTACCACTACGGGGTAAAGGATGGCTACTGCCTTAAAAACTGGTTTAAGGTTAAAAAGGATGAGATGAGGATGGTAAACACCGCCATGGTGATTAACGCCATCTACGAAAACGACATCAAGATACTGACCCATCCAGGAGACAAGGCCCCTTTCGATATCCTAGCAATAGCTAAAGCTTGTCAGGATAGAGGAACGCTTATGGAGATAAGCACTCACCACAGCCACCTAAATCTTGAGGAATTAAAGCTTTTAAGAAATACAGATAACAAGTTTATCTTATCCAGCGATGCCCATAGACCAGGCAAGGTGGGAGACTACCTAGACGGCCTTGCAAGAGCTTTAGAGGCTGGAATAGATCCAGAAAGGATAGTGAACATCAAATGAAAGTTGTAATCGTAACAGGCCTATCTGGCGCAGGAAAGACCAAGGCGGCAGACTGGTTCGAGGACAAGGGCTACTACGTGGTGGACAACATGCCACCTGCTCTAATTAAAAACTTCATAGAGATAAGCTCACTAGGAGAAAAGAAGATTGATGAAGCTGCTTTCGTAGTGGATATTAGAGGAGGGGAATTCCTAGAGGATCTAGAGAGTACAATAAAGAACATAGACTGCAAGATCATTTTCCTAGAGGCCTCAGATGAGACCTTGATCAGAAGGTACAATGAGACCAGAAGGCATCACCCTCTAACCCTTTCTGCTACAACGAAAGAGGTAATAGATGAGGAGAGGAAAAAACTTAAGGCTTTAAGGGATCACGCTGACTACATCATAGACACTTCAAAGCTAAAGACCAGCGACCTTATGATAGAGATGGATAGGCTCTTTACTGAAAACAAGGACCAGAAGTTCACTGTAAATGTTCTTTCCTTTGGATACAAGTACGGCATCCCTATTGAAAGTGACTGGGTGCTTGATATGAGGTTCATACCTAATCCTTTCTATGTGCCTAGCCTAAAGAAGCTTACAGGTAACAACCAGAAGGTTTCTCAGTACGTGTTAAAGCATGACATATCTAAGCAGTTCATTGAGAACACCATGGATACCATTCGCCAGATAATCCCATGCTATATGCACGAGGGAAAGTACAGCCTAACAATTGCCTTTGGATGCACGGGAGGCCACCACAGATCTGTAGCTATGGCCAACGAAATGGCAAGGATTTTGGAGGAAGAAGGCTACAGGGTAACACTTGAACATAGAGACCTTTAATGGTATAATAAATCGATTGGTATATAATTTTAGTTTATATAAAAGGAGTTAAAAATGGAAAAATTAATCATTAGTGCTTGCATTTGCGGAGCAGAAGTAACAAAGGAACAAAACCCTAACGTACCTTACACTGTAGAAGAAGTAGTAAGAGAAGCTAAGTCAGCTTATGAAGCTGGTGCTGCATTAATCCACTTACACGTAAGATGGGATGATGGTACTCCAACTCAAGATAAGGGTAGATTCCAAGAATGTATCGACGCAATCAGAAAGGAATGTCCAGACGTAATTATTCAACCTTCAACAGGTGGTGCAGCTGGTATGACAGACCTTGAAAGATTACAATCAACAGAAGTTCAACCTACTCCAGAAATGGCAACATTAGACTGCGGTACTTGCAACTTCGGTGGAGATGAAATCTTCACAAACACAGACAACACAATCATCAACTTCGCTAAGATTCTTCAAGAAAGAGGCATCAAGCCTGAATGTGAAGTATTCGACAAGGGTATGATCGATACAGCAATGAAGACAGCTTACAAGAAGGGTTACCTAAACACTCCAATTCACTGGGACTTCGTACTAGGCGTACAAATGACAGCTACAATCAGAGACCTTTGCTTCATGGTAGATTCAATTCCTGCAGGTTCAACTTGGACTGCTACAGGTATTGGTAAGAACGCTTGGTCAATCGCTGCAGCTACAATCGCTATGGGCGGACACGTAAGAGTTGGTTTCGAAGACAACCTATACATGGAAAAGGGCGTTTTAGCTGAATCAAACGGACAGATGGTTGCTAAGGCAGTTGAACTTGCTAAGTTATTAGGAAGAGAAGTTGCTACTCCAGCAGAAGCAAGAGAAATCTTAGGATTAAAGCCATTAAAATAAAGGATATATGAACTGGCCTTAGGGCCAGTTTTTTCTTGCCCAAAATCACCTTTAGATATACAATGAAGTTAGGAAACGCTGGGAAGCGTGGAAAGGAAAGACTATGTCATTTGCAAACGAAATAAAGACTGAACTAGCTCACGGTCAAATAGATAAGAAGTGCTGCCAGCTTGCAGAGATTGCAGGCTTTATTCGCGTGTCTGGAAGCATATCTTTAAAGGGGCTAGGAAAGTTCAGAATCATAGTTACCACGGAAAACCCAGCATCGGCAAGGCACATCAAGGCGCTAATAGGAGACTACTTCGATATCCAGACAAACCTAGAGGTAGCTAAGAGCACAGCCTTCGATAAGTCCAACCAATATTCCATCATCATAGAGCCAGATAACAAGAGCGAGCAGATTCTTAGAGAAACTGGCATCCTTCAGGTAAAGGAAGGCTACGATATCCTAACAGATGGAATATATGACCAGATAACGAAGAAGAAGTGCTGCAAGAAGGCGTACCTAAAGGGTATGTTCCTTGGAACAGGTACAATAAACAATCCGGAAAAGGGATACAGCCTTGAGATAGTCTGCGGATCTGAGAGACTAGCTCAGGACCTTAAAAAGCTTATGGCATCGGCCTACGATGTAAACGCAAAGATAAACCCTAGAAAGGGAAAGCACGTGGTGTACATCAAGAACTTCGATGGTGTAGTGGATACCCTTACTGCAATGGGCGCTCACAGCCAGGTGCTTACACTTCAGAACACAAAGATTCAAAAGGAGTCCATCAGCAAGGCCATCAGGATGGTAAACGTGGATAGCGCAAACATAGATAGAACCATGGATGCAGCCCTAAAGCAGATGGAAGCCATAAAGAAGATAGATTTAAACATACTGCCTGCAAAGCTTGAGCAGGTGGCAAGGCTAAGGCTGGAGAACCCAGAGGCAAGCCTTACTCAGATAGGCGAAATGTGCGACCCTAAGATAAACAAGTCTGGGGTATATAAGCGCATGAATAAGATAATTGAAATAGCAGAGAGATACTGATGGAAAAAGAGATACTAATAGAGGATATGTCCTTTGAAGGACAGGGAATAGGGAAAGCTGAAGGCAAGGCCATATTCGTAAAGGGAGCAGTCCTTGGAGATAAGGTTAAGGCAAGTATCACCAAGGAAAAGAAGAACTACTCCTTTGCAGAGATGACGGAAGTAATAGAGCCATCCCCATACAGGATAGAAAGCTTTTGCAACAAGTGCGGAGGCTGCAGCCTAAAGGGCCTTTCATACCAAGGCCAGCTAAAGCTAAAGGAAAAGCAGGTAAGGGATAAACTTACTAGGCTTGCAGGAATAGACAATCCAAAGGTGAATCCAATAGTTTCCATGGGCGATCCTTTTAGATACAGAAACAAGGCGCAGTTTGCCGTAGATAAGGGCAAGGTAGGCTTTAAAGAAGAGAAGTCTCACAGGGTAGTAGACGTGGATGACTGCCTGCTTCAATCTGCACCAGCTATGGCAGCAGCAGAGGCCTTAAGAAACTTCAGATTTAACAATATGTTCTCAGGTATGGTGGTAAAGACTTCCATGCACACAAAAGAGGTGATGGTAGTTTTAGCCACAGACAAGAAGGACATACCTGAAATGGAAGGCTTCATAGAGGACCTAGACGATAGGATCTATGAGGCAGGCTATGACCTGGAAAGCGTAGTGCTAAATCAAAATGAAAAGCTTACCTACCTAGCAGGAAAGAGGACAATTCTAGATTCATTCTCAGGACTAGACTTTGAAATATCTCCTCTAGCCTTTTACCAGGTAAATACAGTTCAGATGGAAAAGCTTTATGACATCGCCATAAAGTATGCAGCTCTTACAGGTAAGGAAAAGGTGCTAGACCTTTACTGCGGAGTAGGAACCATAGGCCTTCTATGCGCTAAAGATGCCAAGGAAGTCCTAGGCATAGAGGTGGTAAAGGGAGCGGTAATTGATGCCAACAGAAATGCAGTAATAAACGGCATAGTAAACGCTACATACATATGCGGCAAAGCTGAAGAAGAACTTAAAAAGATTGAAGATAAATACGATGTTGCAATCCTTGATCCACCTAGGGCAGGGTGTGAAAAGGATCTTCTAGATGCCATAGACGTAGATAGGATAGTGTACGTATCCTGCGACGCAGCAACCCAGGCTAGAGACATTAAGTACCTGATGGAAAGAGGGTACGAGTTCATAGAAGCAACACCCGTAGATCAATTCTGCCACACCACCCACGTGGAGTGCGTGGCCTTAATAAAAAGGGACGGTTCTTTTTTCTCAAAATAGGTGAAAAAAGAACCGTCCCCCGTTAACACAGGAGGAAAAGCTATGAATAGTCACGAAAATTTAATGAAGTATTCAAAGGAAGAGCTAATTGAGCTCATCGACATATATTCCAAGAACTGGCTAGCCATGGACGGCGTATGGTTTCAGTCAGTAGAGGGAAAGTTCGGCATGGATGAAGCAATGTTTCACGATGTTGAAATATGGAAGAAGTTCACCGTAATTGAAGCAAAGAAAATTAAGAAATTCTTAGGTCTAGAGGAAAGACCTGGCCTAAAAGGACTTGAGAAAGCCTTAATGCTTAGGTTCTACGCAAACCTAAACGAAAACTTCATCGAATACGATGAAACAGGCGCTTTAATCTACACCGTAACAAAGTGCAGAGTTCAGCACGCAAGGGAAGCTAAAGGTATGGAGCTTCACCCTTGTAAGCCAGTAGGCGAAGTGGAATATGCAGGCTTTGCAAAGACCATAGACGAGAGAATTAAGACCAGCTGCGTAAGCTGCTATCCAGATATTACAGATAACACCTGCAGCTGCAAGTGGAGGTTTTATATTGAAGATTAGACCAATAGAGATAAAGGATAATGCACAGATGGCCAAGATCATAAGGGATAACTTTGAAAGCTACGATTTGGTGATTCCTGGCACGGCATACTTTGACCCGCAGCTAGACACCCTAGCTCAGTACTACGAAACAAATGGAAAATATTTCGTACTTGTAGACGACGATGACAAGGTTCACGGTGGCTGCGGCCTAGGACCTTTTAAGGATATACCATGCTGTGTAGAGCTACAAAAGCTATACATAGACGATAGCGTTAAGGGAAAGGGATATGGCAGAAAGCTGGCACAGGTAATTGAAGAGGAAGCAAAGAGACAGGGCTACGAGAGAGTATATATTGAGACTCACTCAAAGCTAGATAAGGCCCTTATCCTATACGATAGGCTGGGATATGTGAAGATGGAAAAGCCAGACTTCGTACAGCACTCAGCTATGGATACTTTTTTAATAAAGGAGATTTAGCATGAAGACGGTAATAATCAACGGAAGCCCTAGAAAGGGAAATACCTTAGCTGCCATCAAAGCGCTTAACATAGATGCCGAGATAATTTATGCAGATAAGGTAGACGTTTCACCTTGCAAGGGATGCGGAGCTTGCACCATGACAAATGGCTGCATAGCAAAGGACGATAGCAATGAAGTAATAGATAAGATAGTAGAGGCAGATAGAATCATATTTGCAACACCTGTATACTGGTGGGGAGTTACAGCTCAGCTAAAGACCATCATAGATAAGTGCTACTGCAAAGGCGCACACCTAAAAGGTAAAGAGATAGGCGTAATCGTGGTAGGCGGAGACGGCGTAGAAAGCGAGCAGTACGATCTAATCAAGAGACAGTTTGAACTAATATCCCAGTACCTAGACTGGAAGATGCTTTTCTATTCAAAGCATTCAGCTTCAGCCATAGGCGATTTAGAAAAGAATGAGGATTCAATTAGAGAGTTAGGAGGATTGTTATGAAGAAAGGGTTAACACTTTTACTTGCACTGATGGTAGCCATTAGCATGGTAGTGCCTACACCAATCTTTGCAGAAGATCAAGGCACAGTAGAAGCAGCTTCCATAGTGCTAGATAACGGAAGCACAGGAAAGTACATCTATTCATCCGACGATTCCATCAAGGCTTCAAAGGTAACTGGAGTGGAATACGTCAAAGAGGATAACGTGCTTGTACTTACTGGATATTCAAACAAAACAGAAAAGCTTGTAATTAAGAATATGGGAAGCAGCTTCTCAATCAAGGTAGCAGGAAAGAACTATCTTCAGGGCATCATCCTGATGGGTTCAAAGGCTCAGAATAAGGCGGCTTACCTTGAAATTACAGGGCTTGGAGACATCTATCTAAACGAGAATAGACTGTCTGATCACGCAATTGAAGTAATATGTGATAACACAAAGGGAACACTAAAGATGGACCCTAAGACCAACGTTTATGCATACTCAAAGGCTCAGACAAAGGAAGCCATGGTAATAACTGGAGCTAGCGAAAGCCCAACATTTGCTCTTCCATACGAAAAGAACGTGGACGTAGCGTCAGATAGAGACCATAAGACAATTACAGCAGTAGGTAAGCTTTTAGCGTCTGTAACATTAAAGAACCTTACTCCTTTAGATGCTGAAATGTATCCAAACTCCTATGCAGCTGATGGCGAGGTAGTTTACCAGCTAGAAGAAAACTACGCTAAGAAGTTAGACGCTAGCTTAGAGGACTTTGAAGAAGCTGAAGGCACCGTTAAGACAAACCTACTTACAGACGAAAGTGTTGAGGTAGGGGTTTACACAAAGGACAGCGAAACTCACTACGCTAACGCATGGTATCTAATCCGTGACGACGTATTCAAGGGTGCAGTATACGATATCTATGAAGGTTACCAGATTGAAGGAAGCCTAGCATTTAAGCTTATAAAGGCTCAGGCAAAGGAACTTCCAGAAGGCTGGGAAGCTTCAACAAACAACAAGTACACATACAGCGCTGTATACAAGAGAGACGCATACGTTAATCTAAACTGCGCACACGGCTACGTACAGACAGTAAAGAAGGCAAAGGCAGCTACATACTTTGCAGCAGGAAATACAGCATTTAAGATTTGCCTAGACTGCGGCGACGTTAGATCAGCAGAAAGAACCATTGCTAAGAAGACCTTCACCCTTTCATCTGTTAAGGCACAAAAGAAGGGATTTACAGCAACTTGGAAGAAGGCTACATCAGCTACAGGATACAAGGTTAGATACAGCACAAGCAGCACTTTCAAGACTTACAAGACAAAGACAGTTAAAGCTAAATACTTAAAGACTACGGTTTCTAAGCTAAAGGCTAAGAAGACATACTACGTAAAGGTAAGAGCTTACAAGCAGAGCGGAAAAAAGACACTTTATTCCAAGTGGTCAAAGGTACTTAAGGTTAAGACTAAATAAGGGGTGACTTATGAACAAGAAACTTACAACCTGGGAAGCAGCCTGCATAATCACTGGCTACGGCATAGGTGGAGGGGTAATGGCCCTTCCATATCTAGCTGAAAAGAACGGCTTTTTAATTACAATGCTGATTCTGATGGTAGCCTTTGTTGCAAGCTATGTGCTTCACCTTATGATTGCAGACCTTGCACTTAAGAATAACGAGGGAGGCCAGATAATTTCCTGCCTATCCCAGTTCCTGTTTAGAGGAAAGCTAAAGAATGTACTTACAATTTCATTCTTCGTTCTGATGCTTGCAATACTATGCACAAATCTGACCAGCTATATCTCTGGTGCGCAGGAGATCTTGGTAGAGCTTCTTCCAATTTCAGATCTTGTGGCAAAGCTAATATTCTACGTGGTTGCAGCGGCAGTAGTCCTATTTGGACTTAAGGCTGTAGGCGTATCTGAAAAGATAGCTATGGTAGTAATATTTGCCTTGATAGGAGTCCTTGCAGTTGCATCATTCTTCGGAGATGGTAACCCTGTTCCAATGGTAAACTTAGGAGATATTTCATTTAACAGAGTACTAGCATTCTTTGGACTTGCAATGTTTTCACTAGCAGCATTCTTCTCAGTGCCACAGGCAGTAGAAGGACTGGAAGGAGATAATGCCAAGATTAGAAAGGCCATATTCTTAGGCTTTTTAAACAACTTCATCATTATCCTAGTTATCTGCTTCTGCAGCGTATATGCTTCAAAGGAAGTTACAGAAGTTGCCATGGTAGGATGGTCCCAAGGAATTGGTCTATGGGCTCAGATCATTGGTAGCCTGTTTACGGTGCTTGCAATGCTTACAACATACTGGTCACTATCCCTAGCACTAGCAGATATTGTAAGGGAGACAACAAAATTGCAGCACAGGATGGCATGGCTAATTGCCACACTTCCATCACTAATCCTTGCCCTGTTTAACTTAGGCGGATTCATGGACTTTATGAGACTTGCAGGAGGCCTAATCTCCATCATCATTGCGGTAATGGTAATTCCAGCCTTCATCAATGCAAGAAATGAGGTGGAAGGTTCCATCTTAAAGAAGAACGGAAATCTGGTGTGCATATTGATTATTTTAGCCTACGTGCTTATGGGAGTAGGTAACGTAGTGCCATATTAGAGTTATGAGTAAAGAAACTTTTTTTAACGGAATATTCCATACCATGGTAAATGAAGAAGATAGCTTCTATGCCATGGATGTGGAAGAAGGTAGAATAAAGAAAATTTATAGGACGAAGGAAGAGTTTAAGGGAGATGGCATAGACCTTAAGGGAAAGCACGTGTATCCTTGCCTTATTGACGGGCACGTACACCTTCTTCTTACGGTTGCAGTTATGGCCATGGGCTTTAACATCTGCGAGATCACAGAAGATGGAGTTAAGCCTAGCACCGTAGAAGGGGCGCTAGCAAGGCTTAAGGAGTACGCAGATAAGCAAAAGAAAGATGCCATCATCGCCTGCAACAACTACATCCTTACAGCAATCGACGAAAGAAGAATGCCTACAAAGGAAGAGCTGGATATAGCTGGCTCTGGTAGGCCAGTTGTGATATATAACATTGACGGCCATAGCACGGCCCTATCCACAGCTATGCTTAAGCTGGTTGGAATTGATCCTAGATGCCATAACGGCATACTTCAGGGAGAAGAAAACGAGAGAACCCAGGGAAGAATCATAGATACGGTGGGAGGCTCCATATCCATTCCTACATTAGCCAAGGGAGTAGCAAACTTTCAGAACTACTGCGCAGAGTATGGCATAAACATAGTTGGCGCACTGGAAGGAAACGGAGATAGCGAAAAGGATGTTACAACCCATCTAATAGCTAGACTTTCAAGGCACATGGATATAGGGGTTAGGCTGTACCTACAGTACACCGATTTAGATAGAGTAAAGCCTTTTAAAAAGTGGATGAAGAATCCTAGAGTAGGAGGCTGCGGAGACTGGGAGATGGACGGAGCTACTGGCTCACACAGTGCTGCCTTTATAGTGCCTTTTAACGACACAGGAAAGACCAGCCCTTGCTACTATAGCCAGCAGTTTGTAGACAATCTATGCGCTAGAGCAGATACTGAAGGCTACCAGATAGCAAGCCACGCCATAGGGGAGCTTGCCATCGAAAGGATCATAGAGGCTTTAGATAAGACCAAGTCAGGAAAGCTTCACAGAATAGAGCACTGCGAGTTCCATGACGATGAAAGCTTTGAAAAGCTAAAGGAAGGAAAGTACGCTGTGATGATGCAGCCAGGTTACGCCTGGATAGATAAGAGGTATTTAAACACATACACCCAGTACCTTCCAAAGGACATTGTGGACAGGATGAAGTTTAAGTCCCTGTATGATGCAGGGGTGGTATTATGCGGCTCATCTGATTCACCGGTTCAGGACATGGATCCATACCTTCAGATGCTAGGAATGACCCAGTTCTATAACCCTCTTGAGTCCATCACACCTTTTGAAGCTTTGACCTGCTACACCAAAAATGCAGCAAAGGCAATCCTAGAAGAGGGGGACTACGGAACCCTTGAAGAGGGAAAGGTAGCGGACTTCTTCGTAGCAGAAAAGGACTTCTTTAAACTTAAACCTGAAGAGGTGGTATCCTTTAGACCTGAAAAGACGTACTATGGCGGAAAGCCATGGGTAAAGAAAAAGGGTACAACCCTTGAACTACTTAAGATGATGCTAACAAAAGCAAAGAAGATTTAAAACAGAGCGGCTATTTAGCCGCTCCTTTTAGTACGTCGATATAGTCTTCGTAATTTTCCTTAAGAAGATCTGGTACAGGTAATGAGTAAGGACATTTTTCTATGCACTGACCGCATCCTGTGCAGTTCTTTGTATTTTCCATTTCCTTTTGCCAGTACTCTCCTAGCCAGCCTTCTGCTGGAGCACGCCTTATCATCAGGTGGATTCTAGCGCACTGATTTATCTGTATTCCCATAGGGCAAGGCATGCAGTAGCCACAGCCTCTGCAAAACTCCCCATCAAGGGCTTTTCTCTCTTCTTCAATGAACTCTGTAATTTCCTCATCCATGGTAGGGGTATCCTCCATGTATGAAAGCCATTCTTCAAGCTCGGACATCCTCTGAACTCCCCAAATTGGAAGCACGTTGTAATCTGTCATAAAGGCCATAGCAGCCTTTGAGTTTGTGATTAGACCTCCTGCCAGTCCCTTCATTGCAAGAAAGCCCACATCGTTCTTTTCGCAGGTCTTTACAAGCTCAATTTCTCTATCGCTGGATAGATAGCTGAAAGGATACTGAAGCACTTCATAAAGACCACTTTCTGCGATCTCCTCTGCAACTCCAAGTTTATGGGCTGTTATACCGATATGTCTAATCTTACCCTGTCTTTTAGCCTCTAAAAGGCACTGATAAAGGTCGTCATCCTCGCGATAGCACTTATCCACGCAGTGAAGCTGGTACAGGTCTAGGTAGTCTGTCTTTAGCATCGAAAGGGAAGTCTCTAAATCTTCCCAGAATTTCTCAGGAGTTTTAGCTATGGTCTTAGATGCGATGAACACCTTATCTCGCATATGGCTAAATGCTAGGCCCACCTTGTGCTCTGAATCTGTATAGTCTCTAGCCGTATCGAAGAACCTCATTCCGCCTTCATAGGCTCTATGTAGTATCTTAACAGCCTCCACATCGGAAACCCTCTGAATAGGTAGGGCGCCGAAGGCGTTTTGGCATGTAGTTATTTTACTTTTTCCCAGTGTAATTTCCTTCATAATTCACCTCATTTTTTCTCCATATATTATCCGATAAAAATTGAAAAAAATCAAGAAATGAAATATAATATAAACTAGGTATATATTTTTTTAAAGAGGTTGAAAAATGAAGCTTACAATCCTTGGAACGGGAAATGCTTTTGCAACAAAAGTATACAATACTTGCTTCTGTTTAGAAGATGAAGGAAATGCCTTTTTGGTAGACGCTGGAGGTGGAAATACAATCCTTTCACAGCTGGAAAAGGCTGGCATAGATTTCCACAACATTCATGACATCTTCGTAACACATAAGCACGTGGACCATATCCTAGGAATTATCTGGATTATCAGGATAATTTGCCAGAATATGGGTAAAGATAAATTCAAAGGGGAAGTGAACCTTTACGCCCACGGAGAAGTAATAGAGATTCTAAGGGACATGGCAGAAAAACTTCTTCAGCCAAAGCAGGTTAAGTTCCTTGATGACAGGTTCCACCTGATCGAAGTTAAGGACGGAGATAGGAAGGAAATCCTTGGAAGAGAGGTAACCTTCTTCGATATCTACTCTACAAAGGCAAAGCAGTTTGGCTTTAAAATGGGTGACCTTTGCTGCCTAGGAGATGAGCCATACAATGCTAAGTGCGAAAAGTACGCTAGAGGAGCTAAGTACCTTATGCACGAAGCCTTCTGCCTATACAGCATGAAGGACATCTACCAGCCTTACGAAAAGCATCACTCGACAGCACTTGATGCAGGTAAGCTTGCTTCTGAGCTTGAGGTAGAAAACCTAATCCTTTACCACACTGAGGACGACCATCTAGATGAGAGAAAAGAGATGTATACCTTAGAAGCAAAGGAAAACTTTAAGGGGAACGTATTGGTACCAGAAGATTTGGAGACATTTGAAATTTAGGGGGAAAATTATGGAAATATTAACTAACATCTTGATACTAATTGCAGGATTTGTCATTCTAATCAAGGGAGCGGATTTCTTCGTAGATGGATCAATAGGTGTTGCTCAAAGGTTCGGCATTCCGCACCTTATCATCGGCCTTACAATTGTGTCCATGGGAACTAGCGCACCTGAAGCTGCAGTCAGCATATCCTCTGCGCTAAAGGGAATTCCAGACATCACCATAGGAAACGTTGTAGGAAGTAACATCTTCAACATACTTATGATCTTAGGCTTTACCGCCATGGTCAGCCCACTTGTCATCAAGTATGCTGAGATGAAGAAGCAGATACAGATACTTTCGCTGATTTCCGTGGCCTTCATGGGATTTGGAATGTATGGTGAAATCGGGCTATTAGGTGGAATAGTATTGTCAGCCCTATTCATCGCATTTCTTTCAATGCTGGTTAGGGATTCAAAGGTGACTGAGATTCCAGACGAACCTGACGTAATTGAAGAAAAGAACATCGTAAGAAGTATGCCAAAGGATATCATCCTGATTGTAGTTGGACTTGCGATGATAATCATAGGTAGCCAGCTAGCGGTAGATAGCGCAACAGAGCTTGCAGTAATTATGGGAGTAAGCCAAAGGTTCATAGGTCTTACCATCGTAGCTTTTGGAACATCACTTCCTGAGCTTGCGACTTCAGTAGTAGCAGCCATGAAGGGTAACAGCGATATAGCTATCGGTAACATCGTTGGAAGTAACATTTTCAACATCCTATTCGTTTGCGGAATCACGGCATTAATTACACCAATACCGTTTAACAGCCAGTTTGTAATTGACTCGGCCATTGCCCTATTTGCAGCTGCAGCATTGATCCCACTTGGAAGAAAGGGAATCTTAGGAAGAAAGACAGGAGCCCTGTTCGTACTGGCATACGCCGCATATTTCGTAACGCTTTTGTATTAGAGGTAATAGATGGAAACAAAGAATATTAGCATAAGTGAAAACATAGACAGAAGGGAAATCTTTGGAAACCTAGATCTTAATCTAAAGCTTATCCAAGATGCCACTTCAGTTGAAATATTCCAAAGGGATGACGGCCTAGTTTTAAAGGGCGAAGACGTTGCCCTTGCTGAAGCCATCTTAAGTGAGCTTACTATAGCTGCTGAAAAGGGCGAAAGCTTAGATGAGCAGAAGGTAAGCTACATCATCGAGATGAAGAAGCAGGGCCAGTCATATACAGGAAGCAACCTTTCAAAGGACATAGTATGCTTTACCTGCCACGGAAAGCCAATCAAGGCTAAGACCATAGGCCAAAAGGAATACATCCAGAGCATGAGAAAGAAGGACGTGGTATTTGGCATAGGACCTGCAGGAACAGGAAAGACCTACCTTGCAGTAGCCATGGCAATTAACGCATTGAAGAACAAGGAGGTTCAAAAGCTTATCCTTGCTAGACCTGCAGTAGAGGCAGGAGAAAGGCTAGGCTTCTTACCAGGCGACCTTCAGGAAAAGGTTGACCCATATCTAAGACCTCTATACGATGCCCTTTATGAAATCCTAGGTAGAGATACAGCACTGAGGCTGAAGGAAAAGGAAGTAATAGAGGTGGTACCTTTAGCATACATGAGAGGTAGAACCTTAGATAACTCGTTTATCATACTGGATGAAGCACAGAACACCACCAGGGAGCAGATGAAGATGTTCCTTACTAGAATGGGCTTTGGCTCAAAGGTGGTGGTGACAGGAGACATCACCCAGATAGATTTACCAAGAGGAAAAAAGTCAGGGCTGGTGGAAGCAGAGAGAGTTCTTAGGGACGTTAAGGACATAGACTTCTGTCACCTAAAGGACGTAGACGTAGTAAGACATAAATTGGTTAAGGAGATAATAGGGGCATACGACGCCTTCTATAAATCACACCCTGAAGAGGTAGGAGAATAATGAATATAATTTTTGAAGAGGGACAAGAGGTAAAGGAAGAGATCCTTTCCATGATGGAAAGGGCAGCAGAAAAGGCCCTTGAACTGGAAGAAATAGACGACGAGAGAATAGAGATTTCCGTAACCTTCGTATCAAAGGAAGAGATAAAGGAAATTAACGGTCAGTTTAGAGATATGGATAAGGTTACAGACGTACTATCCTTTCCACAGTTTGAAGACTTTGAAGACCTGCCTGAGTTTGGGGAGATAGCCCTGGGAGACGTGGTAATCTGCCTAGATAAAGCAAAAGAGCAAGCAGAGGAATTCGGACACTCTGTGGATAGAGAAATACTTTACCTTTTCACCCACAGCATACTTCACCTTCTTGGATACGACCATATGCAGGAAGATGAGAAGAAGGTAATGCGGAAGAGAGAAGAGGAAATAATGGCCTACCTAGACCTAAGGAGATAAGATGGATAATAGACAGCTTTTTAAGATAGCAGAGGAAATGATGGATAAGGCCTACGTGCCATACAGCAAGTTTCACGTAGGGGCAGCCCTGGTAACAAAGGACGGCAAGGTGTTCACAGGCTGCAACATTGAAAACGCCTCATACCCTGTAACAATATGCGCTGAGAGAACAGCCTTTTCAAAGGCAATCTCAGAAGGATATACAAAGTTTGAGAAGATAGTGATAGCATCTTCAGGAGGAAAGGCATGGCCTTGCGGAATGTGCCGTCAGTTTATGATGGAGTTTTGCGATGACGACTTTCAGATAATATCTGGAGATGATGAAAATTCTTTAGAAGTTCTTACTCTAAAGGAAATACTACCTAGAGGTTTTAAGTTATGAAGTCAGGATTCATTGGAATAATTGGAAGGCCAAACGTAGGTAAGTCCACCCTTTTAAACTCCATACTGGGAGAGAAGATTGCAATCACTACGGACAAGCCTCAGACCACCAGAAACAGCATAAGAGGAATATATACCAGGGAAGATGAATGCCAGATGATCTTCATCGACACACCTGGAATACATAAGCCTAGAAACAAGCTGGGAAACTTCATGACAGAGGCTGCAATAAACACCTTCAAGGAAGTGGATACCATTCTGTTTCTAGTAGACGGAAAGATTACAGATGGACCTGGAGATAGGTACATCCTAAACATGATCAAGGACATAGATACGCCAAAGGTCTTAGTCATTAACAAGATAGACAAGATGGACCCTGAGGTGTTTAGGGAAATCTATGAAGAGTACGAGAAGATGGACGTATTCGATGCCATCTTTGGAACCAGCGCCCTAGAGGGAAAGAACGTGGACGACCTAATTGACCACTTAGAGGGATACCTTGAAGAAGGACCTATGTACTTTCCTGAGGATATGGTTACAGACCACCCTGAAAGGTTCATAGTAAGCGAGATCATTAGAGAAAAGCTACTGCTTTACCTGGAGGATGAAGTGCCGCACGGCGTAGCGGTAGAGATAGAAAGCTTTGAAGAGGGCGATACCCTTACTAAGATCGGAGCCGTAATATATTGCGAGAGAAAGTCCCACAAGGGCATAATCATAGGAAAGCAGGGCAAGAAGCTTAAGGGCATCGGAAAAGGGGCTAGAATGGAAATCGAGGCCCTTCTAGGCACCAAGGTGTACCTGGAGCTATGGGTAAAGGTAAAGGAAAACTGGAGAGATTCAGACTTTGCCCTATCCAACTTTGGATATAAGGAGTAGAGCATGTATCTAGATACTGAAGGGATCATTCTTAGACAGACAAAAACCGCCCAAGGGCGAAGGATGATACTTTTGTTTTCAAGAAAATATGGAAAGATAAGCGCAGGAACCAGCATATCCGAAAAGGGTAAGAGTAAGTCAACCCTAGCAATGCACCCCTTCACACTGGGAAAGTATGAGATATATAAAGGGAGGGACTCCTTTAATATCAATGGGGCTGACACGTTGAAGAGTTTTTACCAGATCGGTGAGAACGTGGATAAGTACATGGCTTCATCATACATACTGGAGTGGACCGAAAAAGTGCTGCCTGAGCAGGTGGCCAATGTGCCGCTACTAAACCTGCTTATAGACTTTCTAACCCTTATGGAGGATAGGAAGAAGGCCTACGGAACCCTGGTGTTAGCTTATCAGGTAAAGGCCTTGCAGTTACTGGGATATATGCCTGTGCTTGACCAGTGCAGCGCATGCGGAAGTAAAGAGGTTAAATCCTTTAGCATCGAAAGCGGAGGCATGGTCTGCGAAAAGTGTAAAGATACCCTTTTAGAAGAAGGGCAAACATTGATTTATGACACGAACTTTGATATAGTAGAAGTGTTAAAATATATTGTTAATAATCCTCTTAGGGCCATGGAAAAGTTAGCCCTAGAGCAGGATGTTTTAAGACCGCTGCTTCAGATAATTAAAAAGTACGCGGAGTATCATATGGATATTGGGAAGCTAAAGAGCGAAGACTTTTTAGTAGGCATGATTTAGGAGGTAGAACATGGAAATTACTTTAGAAAAAATCGAACTAGTTAAGGACAGAACAGGAGTAACATACAAGGAAGCTAAGGAAGCTTTAGAGATGACTGAAGGCAACGTAGTTGATGCCATCATCAGACTAGAAGAAACAGTAAACGAAAAGAAGGGCTTTAAGCCAGGCGAAAGAGGCGAAGAACTTCTTGGAAAGATAAAGGAAATCGTTGGGAGAGGAAACGTTTCAAGAATCCTAGTTAAGAGGGATGAGGAAGTAATGCTTAACCTACCACTTAACGCAGGTATCGTTGGCGCTATCCTTGCACCATGGGGAGTTCTTGCAGGAGCAATCGCTTCATTCGGATTTAACTGCGTAGTTGAATTCGTAAAGGAAGACGGAAGCAGCATCGACCTTACTTCAAAGGCTGGAGAATACTACGAAGTAGTTAAGGAAAAAGGTATGGACGTATACGAAGAACTACAGGAAAAGGCTCCAGAAGTATACGAAGCATTAAAGGAAAAAGGCCAAGACGCTTACGAAGTAGTAAAGGAAAAGGCTCCAGAAGTATATGGAAAGGGCAAGGACATCTTCTACAACGTAAAGGACAAAGCAGCTGAAAAGTTTGCAAAGGCTGAAGAAGAAATTGAAATCGTAATCGACGACATCGAAGAACAGATCGAAGACGTAGAAAAAGAAATAAAAGAGGAACTTAACATTAAGGAGTAACAAATGAGTAAAGAAGTAACAATGGAAAAAATAGTCGCACTTGCTAAGAACAGAGGATTCGTTTATCCAGGTTCAGAGATCTACGGCGGACTAGCTAACTCATGGGACTATGGTCCTATCGGAGTTGAATTCAAGAACAACGTTAAGAAGGCTTGGTGGAAGAAGTTCGTTCAGGAATCCAAGTACAACGTAGGACTTGACGCAGCTATTCTGATGAACCCTCAAACTTGGGTAGCATCAGGTCACGTAGGCGGCTTCAGCGATCCTTTAATCGACTGCAAGGAATGTAAGGCTAGATTTAGAGCAGATAAACTTATCGAGGACTTCCACAAGGAAAACGGTCTAGAGGACATCATCGTTGATGGATGGTCAAACGAAAAGTTAGAAGAATACGTTAAGGAGAAGGGAATAAAGTGTCCTGAATGCGGCAAGGCTAACTTTACAGGCATCAGACAGTTCAACTTAATGTACAAGACTTTCCAAGGCGTTACTGAAGACTCAAAATCTGAAATATATTTAAGACCAGAAACTGCACAGGGTATCTTTGTAAACTTTAGAAACGTGCAGAGAACTTCTAGAAAGAAAGTACCTTTTGGTATTGCACAGGTGGGTAAGTCATTTAGAAATGAAATTACACCAGGTAACTTCATCTTCAGAATCAGAGAATTCGAACAGATGGAACTTGAATTCTTCTGCAAGCCAGGTACAGAACTAGAATGGTTCGCATACTGGAAGGAATATTGCAGAAAGTTCCTAGAAAGCCTAGGCATGGATATGGAATCCATCAGAATGAGAGACCACTCCAAGGAAGAACTTTCACACTACAGCAATGCTACTACAGACTTCGAATACCTATTCCCATTTGGATGGGGCGAACTTTGGGGCGTTGCTTCAAGAACAGACTTCGACCTTTCAAGACACATGGAACACTCAGGCCAAGACCTAAGCTATGTGGATCCTGAAACAAACGAAAAGTACGTTCCATACGTAATTGAACCATCACTAGGAGCAGATAGAGTTACTCTAGCATTCCTGTGCGATGCATATAACGAAGAAGAAGTAGGCGAAAACGACACTAGAATCGTGCTTAAGCTTCACCCAGCACTTGCACCTTTCAAGGCTGCAGTACTTCCTCTTAACAAGAAGAAACTTGGACCTAAGGCTGAGGAAATCTACGAAGAACTTTCAAAGTACTTCAGCGTAGACTACGACGAAGCAGGTTCAATCGGAAAGAGATATAGAAGAGAAGACGAAATCGGTACTCCATTCTGCATCTGCGTTGACTTCGATACTGAAGTTGATGGCTGCGTAACCATCAGAGATAGAGACACAATGGACCAGATTCGTATCAAAGTTGAGGATGTAAAGGATTACATCGAAGAAAGATTAAAGTTCTAAAATAGATAAGCAAAGAGCCTAGGCCCTTTGCTTTTCACTTGATTAGATAGGAAAGAAGAATATGTTTTCAAAGATTGCATATACATTTTTCATAGCCATGGTACCTGTAATAGAGCTTAGAGGAGCTCTGCCTATTGGGGTTGCTAGCGGCCTAGATTTTCCTACAGCTGTCATAGTTTCCATACTGGGAAACCTTCTTCCAATTCCATTTATCATAATCTTCATAAGAAAGATATTTAAGTGGATGAGGGAAAAGAGCGGAAAGCTAGATAGGCTTGTAGAAAAGCTAGAGGCTAAGGCTGAGTCCAAGAAGGCACAGGTAATGAAGTACGAGTTCTGGGGACTTGTAATTTTAGTTGCCATTCCACTTCCAGGCACAGGAGCTTGGACGGGAGGACTGGTTGCAGCTATGATGGATATGCAGATAAAGAGAGCTATGCCAGCCATAGCACTTGGAGTAGTAATTGCGGCAGCAATTGTAGCATTTGTAACTTATGGGGCTGCACTTGCAATCTAAGGAGAAATATGAAGAAAAAACTACTGACAATATTAATATCCCTATCACTAGTAATGACCATGATACCTTTCATGAGCTACGCTTTTAGCGGGGTAATAACTGGCTTTGAAATGATAGAGGATAACATATATACATTTAAGGGTAATCCTACCCTTGATGAGCTAACCAAGAGTTTCCCAAAGACCATAGACGTTAGAATGGGAGATACTAGGCAGAGAATCTCTGTCAGCTGGAAGCCACTAGAAGCATACGATAGGTACGATCACTATTCCTTCGTATTCGTTCCAGTTTTAGACGGTTATGAAGTGGCTGACGGTATAGACCTAGATATGGATAGCCCATACATCATCGCCTTTAGAGAGGCTGATGGAGTTACTGTTCCTGAAGAGGATACCGTTTTCGCGGATTTAGGCATATATGCTTACGCTTCTGATGCTAAAAATGAGGAAGCCATATACCAGTTCTTAACAGAAGATATGGGGCTTAACATGGCAGCAGCCTGCGGAGTTTTAGCAAACATGTATAACGAAAGCGGACTACTTCCAAACAACCTGGAAAACACGGTGAATAAGTCACTGGATATGACAGATAGTGAATACACCAAGGCTGTAAACAAGGGTGAGAGAAACTTCAAGAAGGATGACGGTGGCTACGGCCTATGCCAGTGGACAGGTGGAAGAAGAGGAAGCCTATATAACTTTGCTAAGGAATACTTTAAAGAAGGATTCAACATTGCTGATCTTACCATGCAGCTAGAATTCTTTAAGCAGGAAATAACTGAAAGCTATCCTGCGACATACAGCATGCTAAAGCAGGTTCCAAATAACGAGATAGGTGCATACATGGCAGCAGCCGTTATGTGCGGAAACTTTGAATCTCCATCAAATACAGAGAAGACAGCTATAGCTAGAGGAAAGACCTGCCTTGAAAGCTTCTGGGATGAGAGAAGCGACGTGAAGTCGGACATTTCCAAGAACTACTACTTTGGACTATGTGCAGTTCAGTATCCTACAAAGATAGCAGGATCAATGATTTGCTACGGCTACGTGGTTTCAAATAAGGGAATAGACAAGGTTAAGGTGGACGTTACAGGTCCACAGGAATACCACTTCTTAGACGATAGATCAAAGGAAGAGAAGAAGCCAATGTACTACAGCTTTACCGCTTCAGAAAACAAGAAGGGTAAGAGCGTAGATGACACAATTCTTTTCAGCAAGATCACCGAGGAAGGAAACTACACATATTCTGTAGAGGTAACGGACGTAAACGGAAAGGTCATATCCTTTAGCAAGGATTTCACCGTAGGAACAAGCACCAAGACCTCCTACTATACCAAGATACTTAACCCTTCAGAGCTAGCGCTAACAGATGCTAACTACCCTAAGAAGTATGTAAAAGGTGAGGAGTTTGTAAGCACAGGTAAGGTTACTTCAAACTACGATATATCTCAGCTTACAGTAGGAGTTAAGGATCAGGATGGAAAGACCATTTTGAAGAACACCACCAAGCCAGAGGAAAAGGCGGTTGATGTTATAGCTCCAGATCTATCCACCCTGGCTGGAGGTAAGTACACATACTTCATCTATGCCAAGGACTACATGAAGACCAGCTACCTGTTAAAGCAGGAGTTTGGTGTTGAATCCAAGGCCATCAAGGACTTTAACCTGCCTGAGAGCATTGAAGCAGGTAAGGACTTTGAGATCCAGGGAAAGGTTACATCTGATCTAGAGCTAACATCGGTTCAGGTAAAGGTACTGGATGCAAATTCCAAAGTTGTAACAAGCGCTAAGGCTACACCTGAAAAGCTCAAGTACGACCTTTCAAAGCTTAACAAGAGCCTAGACTTTTCAAAGTGCAAGAAGGGAACCTACACATACAAGGTAACTGCTACCGATCAGGTGGGAACTAAGGTTTTAATTAAGGAAAGCTTTAAGGCATACGCTCCATCAACTCTAAAGATCACAGGAGCAACTTACCCAAAGAGCCTAAAGGTAAAGAAGGGCTTCACCGTTACAGGAACGGTTAAGTCAAACTACAAGCTAAAGCTTGTGAGAGTGTCCATAATCGACTCTAAGGGCAACGTAAAGATGAAAGTGGAGGCAGAGCCTAATGCTTACTCATACAGCCTTCAAAACTTGGATAAGAGCCTGAAATTCGGTACTTTAAAGAAGGGCACATACACCTACAAGGTATATGCCAAGGACCCTAAGAAGGCGAAAGTATTATTAAAGAAAAAATTTACGGTTAAGTAAGAAAAATCCCCAATAATTTGGGGATTTTTTGTTTATTAATATTGACTAGCATACTACATATATGTATAATTAATTCTTGGAAAAGGCATCTTTAAGGTGGTACAGAGAGACCATCAAGATTTCATATATTGCAGTGCTCTAGGGGAGGACTGCGCTAGAAATCCTATCGAAGATGCGATAGGAATTTTTTTATGAAAGATGCTCTTATATGATTTATTTTAGGAGGATTTTATGGAAAAGAAAGGCAGAAAACTAATCGGAATTCAAGAAAGACCACCAATTGGTCAATGGATTCCACTAAGCATTCAGCACACATTCGCAATGTTCTCAGCTTCAGTAGTAGTACCAGTAATCTTAGGATTACCACCTTCAATCGTACTTCTAATGAACGGTATCGGAACACTTTTATTCATCTTAATTACACAGGGTAAGGCTCCAGCTTATCTGGGTTCCAGCTTTGCCATCTTAGCACCAGCAGGACTAGTAATTGCTAGCCACGGCGGAGACTACTCATACGCACTGGGCGGCTTCGTAGTAATGGGTGCAATATTCGCTGTTGTAGCAATACTAATTAAGTTTGTTGGAGTTAACTGGATCGACGCAGTACTTCCTCCAGCAGCAATGGGACCTATCGTTGCACTAATCGGTCTTGAACTTGCAGGAACTGCAGCATCAAGTATCGTATCAGTTGATGGCTCACCACTAGATCCAAAGGTAGTATTCGTATTCATCTTCACTCTTGCCCTTGCAGTAATTGGACAGGTAGTATTCAGAGGATTTGCAGCAGCAATCGCTATTCTAATCGCAATCATCGTTGGATACGCACTAGCAGGATTCATGGGCTTAGTAGATTTCTCAGGAGTAAAGGAAGCAAGCATCTTAGCACTTCCAGCATTCTGTGGTCCTAAGTTCGACTTTGCATCAATCATAATGATCATACCTGCATCACTAACAATCATTTCAGAACACATTTCTCACCAGATTGTAACTGGAGAAATCGTAGATAAGGACTTAATCAGAGATCCTGGTCTTCACAGATCACTACTTGCTGATGGTGTTTCAACAATGCTATCAGGTTTCTGCGGAGCTGTTCCTACAACTACATACGGCGAAAACATCGGCGTTATGGCTGTAACTAAGGTTTACTCAGTATGGGTAATCGGAGGAGCTGCAGTATTCTCAATCCTACTATCATTCTTCGATCAAGTAAGTGCATTAATCAACGCTATCCCAGCTCCAGTAATGGGCGGAATCAGCTTCCTACTTTACGGAATGATCGCAGCATCAGGTATTAGACTAATCGTAGACAAGAAGGTAGACTACTCAAGACCTAGAAACCTAGCTATGACTAGCGTAATCTTCGTAACAGGTCTATCAGGTGCTTCAATCAACATCGGTGAAGTTCAACTTACTGGTATGTGTCTTGCAACAATCGTTGGTATCGTAATCGGACTAGTAATGTTCGCAATCGATAAGCTTGGTTGGGCAAACGATACAGAAGAACAACAAGAAGCATAAGACAAAAAATACTAAAGGGAGAAGCAAGCTTCTCCCTTTTTTAAATTCCAAATATTTCAACCTGTGCCTTTCCATCTATCTCTGGCACCTGTACTTTTATCACTTCACTCTTTGATGTAGGAACGTTCTTTCCTACGTAGTCTGCTCTAATAGGTAGCTCTCTATGGCCTCTATCCACAAGGACAGCAAGCTTTATCTGGCTAGGTCTACCCATGCTTGATGTGGCATCTAGGGCAGCTCTAACAGTTCTACCTGTATAGATTACATCGTCTACCAAGACTACGGTCTTTCCCTTAACCTCTACCTCAGGTTTTTTATTTACCACAGGGGTATCGCTAAGCTCTGAAAGGTCGTCCCTATAAAGGGTGATGTCTAGCTCTCCTACAGGAATATCCACGCCTTCGAACTCCTTGATGTATGCTGCTAGTTTGTGAGCCAGCGGAAGGCCGCGTCTTTTTATGCCCAAAAATACTAGGCTGCTACTGCCATCGTTACCTTCGATGATCTGGTGAGCAATCCTCTTTAGGGCTCTATTCATTTGTTCTTCATCCATTAATAGTGATTTGAATTCCATAGGAAAATCATATATTATGCCTTGCTTAATGTCAAGGCGACATATATAATTAAAGTGGATTTTTATGAGATAGAAAGGTATTGAGATGTCAGACTTACTACTTTATCTGGGATTTGCCGCAGTAGGTGCTTTTCTCGGATCAAAAGCAAGAAAAAAGAATATGGAGCTTAAGTTCACTGGGCCGTTTCAGACTGTTGCAATAACATGTCTAGTTCTAACCATGGGACTTAGAATGGGCTCCAATGAAGAGGTAATAGATAACCTTGGTTCCATCGGCCTATACGCATTTATCATGACTGTAGTAACCCTTGCCCTTGTAGTTATTGGAATATATGTGGCAAGAAAGATAGTTAAGATAGATAAGTACGGCAGGATGATAGGCGATGGCAAAGAACTAGAAGATAAGTCTGAGGTAGATGAAAAGCCAAGGGTAAGCAAGATGACCATCTTCATCGTATGCGGCGTAGCTGTAGGAATGATCCTAGGATACACGGTGATCAGGCCAATGTTTAGCACAAACTATGAAGTGTTCAATAACTTTGCCGGCCTTGCAATAAACGTTGGACTATGCGTACTTCTTCTATTCGTAGGAATAGACATAGGAATGGAAGGCACGGTAGTGGAAAACTTCAAGAAGGTGGGAGCAAGGATCTTCATCTTCCCTGTGGTAACCATAGTGATGTCACTTCTTGCAGGTGTAATATGCACCTTGTTCATGCCATTTAGCCTGAAGGAAGGGCTAGCCATAGCAGCAGGCTTTGGCTGGTATTCACTGGCACCTGTAATCATTATGGAGCATAACTTCATTACGGCAAGCGCCATATCCTTTATGCACAATGTAATGAGAGAGCTTTTCTCCATACTATTAATACCACTAATCGCTAGAAAGGTTGGATACGTCGAGACAACAGGCATGCCTGGAGCGGCCGCAATGGACGTATGCCTACCAATAGTAGAGCGTGCAACATCTTCTGACGTTGCCGTATACTCCTTTATCTCAGGAGTAATTTTAAGCTTCCTAGTACCAATACTAGTTCCAATTATGATCAGCCTGTAGGGAGGCGCTTATGAAAATATTAATTCTATACTGGAGCATAATGTTGGTGTTCTACCTGCTTTCAAGTAGGTTCAGGCAGTACAAGGACAAGTTCAGCTGGATGGGAACTGCAATGATGTGGTTCATCTACATAGTTGTATTTGTAATGGGAGTAAGGATGGGAATAAACGATGAGATCATCCTTAACTTAGGAACCCTTGGTCTGGAATCACTAGCCCTATGCCTAATAATTATTATAGGGACTATGTTCTCAATCTACGTTACAAGAAAACTTCTTGGAATTAATAGATACGGGGATGTAGTTAAGAAACTTACACCAGCTGAGGTTGAAGCCATCAAGAAGATGGAAAGAGAAAAGCACGAAGGAAAGGAAGCTGGAAAGCTTTCACCTGAGAGCAAGCACACCCTGGTTATGACTGTCGTCACCATCACACTGGTAGGCCTAGGCATGATAGTTGGCCACTTCGTAGTTCCTCAGTTTACCGATGATCTTAAGGCCTTCGATGAAGCCACATCAAACGGAATAGTCTACGGACTATGCCTGATGCTGGTATTCGTAGGAAGCGACCTGGGATTTTCAGGTACAGTTGCAGGAAACATCAAGAAGGTAGGCCTAAAGGTATTTGCATTTCCATTTGCCATGATAGTAGGTGGCCTTATCTTTGGAGCAATAGGCGGAGCAATCTTCGGCTACGATATGAAGGATAGCCTAGCAATAGCAGGAGCCTTCGGATGGTACTCATATGCACCTATCATGATGAGCTCAGCAGGAGCAGGCCATGCGGTGGCAAGTGCAGTATGCTTTATGACAAACGTAATAAGGGAAACCTTAGGAATAATATTCATACCTCTTGCTGCTAAGACCATAGGATATATGGAAAGCCTTGGCATAGCAGGTATGGCGGACATGGACGTATGCATGCCGATCATCGAAAGATCCTGCCGAGAGGAAACCGTTGTATACGGATTCGTAACCGGCTTCTTCATGTGCATCACAACTTCAATATTAGTACCCGCACTTATGGGATAAAGAAAAGGAAGCTAGCTAGCTTCCTTTTTTGATCTAACGGTTGTAACAGTTGTATATATTATTACGCCGACCCAGATGAATATGTAGCTTATCAGCTGGTCGTGGGATATGCTCTGACCTAGAAGATATCCGCATAGGATACTGAAGGTTGGGCTTAAGTACTGCATGAAGCCTACCAGGGTAAGTGGCAGGAACCTGATGCTTACAGCCAGGAACACTATTGGAATCATGGTTGCAAGGCCTGCTCCAAACAGGAACATGAACTGGGTTAGGTCCATAGAACCTAGACCGTTTTCTCCGTGCCTTGCTATCAGGATGAAAGCTACGCAGAATGGGCTTGCACATAGTAGCTGCACAGCTGTGGATATCATGCCGTCTATATTAACCTTCTTCATAAAGGCGTTGTACAGAGGGGCACAGAACATCAAGCTTATGGATACGAAAGGAGCGTTGCTAAATCCGTTTCCAGACACCAGGATGCCCGTTGCTATCAAGGCGATGCCAGCTATGACCTCCCAGCCAAACCTTTCCTTAAAGAGGATAATTCCCAGGAAGCAAGTTACTAGAGGAGATACGTAGTATCCCATGGATGAATCCATGATGTGCTCGTTCATAACCGCCCAGGTATATATTCCCCAGTCAAGGAACAGGAATATGGCTCCTGGAATCAGGTGCTTTAGCATCAAATCCTTATCCTTAAATGCTGCAATAAGCTCATCCTTTCTTCCTCTAATAAGCAGGTAGATGAATAGAACTATTCCACCTAAGAGCATTCTAGAGGTAAGCAGGAACATGGCCTCCACGTCCATCTGATTGAAGTATAGAGGCTGAAATCCCCAGATAATATAGCAGCTTAACAGCAGCAATACATTTTTAGTTTTAATCTCTTCCTTTTCAAGTCTCATGAAGGTAGTATAGCATAAAAAAACCTCTCTGGGTAGAGAGGTTAGTTAAAGTATCTGAATACTCCTTTTACTTTTCCAACTATGCGAGCGTTTTCTACAATGATAGGACTCATAGTTTTGTTTTCAGGTTGAAGCCTGATGTGATCGTCTTCCTTGTAGAAGGTCTTAACTGTAGCTTCTGTTTCAAAACCATCAACTAGAGCAACTACGATTTCGCCGTTGTGAGCTTCGTTGGTCTGTTCAACCAGGATGTAGTCTCCATCGAAGATTCCAGCTTCCACCATACTTTCACCCTTTACGGTAAGCATGAAGTTTGTTCCGCCGTTTACGAATCTTGCAGGAACAGGGAATGAATCATCTATGTTCTGCTCAGCTAAGATAGGAAGTCCAGCGGCAACTCTTCCTACTACAGGAATCTCTATAGTATTCTGATTTGCCACATCTAAATTTGATGCATGAGAAGCATCCATAGGTGAGTCTACAACCATTAAAGCTCTAGGCTTTGAAGGGTCCTTCTTTAGATAGCCTTCCTTTACTAGGCTTTCAATATCCTTGTGGACTGTTGATGTGGATTTTACGTGCATTGCCTCGCATATCTCCCTGATAGTAGGGGGATATCCCTTAGTCTTAATAGCTTCCTTCATGAAAGCTAATATCTTCATTTGACGTTCTCTAACGTTAGCCATAGCTTTATCTCCTTTTCTTAGATAGGGTTAGTTTACCACAATGCGAACAAAAAGTAAACAAATGTTCTTAATTTTTTTTCAAAAAAATTGTGGTATAATATACACGTAAAAAGGAGAAAGATTATGGAAACAAAAGATTTAATAATTAGAGAATCCACATTTGAGGATATTGACTACTTTGATAGATGGGAAAAGGACCCTAGGGTTACCCAGTTTTTCAGCATCGCAGACGATCAGACTAGAGACGACGTAGTAAGAAAGTTTGTCCACGATGACGAGGACGAGGCTCAAAGACAGTACACCATCTGCCTAAAGGATGGAAAGCCAATAGGAAGAATCGTAATGGGCGACATCATCATGGGCTGGAAGTGCGAAATCTGGAGAATATATATTGGAGAGGTAGACCTTAGAGGAAAGGGCTACGGAAAGCAGGCAATGCTAGCCATGATGGACCTAGCCTTTAATCAGTGGAACATGGCAAGGCTATACCTTGACCACTATACAGGAAATCCTGCATCATTCCTTTACCTATCCTTAGGATTTAAGTATGAGGGAGTGCTTAGAGATAACTGCAGAAAGAACGGAAAGCTATATGACGTTCACTTAATGAGCATGTTAAGGGACGAATATTTTGAAAAATACGGAAAGTAGAATGAAAGACATAAAAAGATTTTTCCAATATTTTAAGGGACATAAGGGGCTGTTTGCTCTAGACATGAGCTGTGCATTTTTAGCAGCAATAATCGACGTGGCGTTTCCGCTGGTTTCAAGGATCGCCATGTACGACTATCTGCCAAACAACGCATACAGAGCCTTCTTCACCTTGATCACCATCGTTGTTGTGGCATTCCTACTAAAGTCGGTTTTGATGTACATCATCACATATTACGGCCACATGTTTGGAATTAGGGTTGAAGCGGACATCAGAAAGGACCTGTTTGCACACTTTCAAAAGCTGGGCTACGACTACTACGATAAGCACATTACAGGTCAGCTGATGAACAGGATGACGGGAGACCTTTTCGAGGTGACTGAGCTTGCTCACCACGGTCCAGAGGACGTACTTATTTCCTTTGTAACAATAGTAGGCTCTCTTATAGTTATGTTCACCATAGAGTGGAGACTTGCCATCGTGGTATCACTTCTAATACCTATCTTCGTATTGGTTGTGATGGCACTTAGAAGAAGGATGATGGCGGCGTCCATGAAGGTAAAGGAAAAGATGGCCTTAATAAATGGGGAGATAGAGTCTGGGCTATCTGGCATGAAGACTTCCCAGGCCTTTGCCAACGAGGACATAGACTACGACAAGTTCAACGTATATAACGACATCTATAGGAACTCCAAGACCGGCTTCTATAACGAGATGGGCAAGTTTAACGGTGCCCAGGAATTCTTTACCAGCATAATGCAGGTAGCAGTAATTGCAGTGGGCGGCCTTATGATCATGAAGGGGTCCATGAACTATATAGATTTGATCACCTTCAGTCTTTACATAGCGGCCTTCATCAACCCAGTTAGAAGGCTTGCAAACTTTGCTGAAATATTCATGTCTGGCTTTGCTGGCCTAAAGAGGTTTGGCGAGATTATGAGAACTGAGCCTACAATCACAGATTCTGAAAATGCCATTTCCATGGAAAAGGCAACTGGCCTTGTAGAGGTAAAGAACGTCTCATTTAAGTACGATGAAGAGGGAATACTAGAGGACGTAAGCTTTAAGGTTACCCCAGGTAAGACCATTGCACTGGTTGGACCTTCAGGCGGAGGAAAGACCACAATGTGCCACCTGATTCCAAGATTTTATGATGTGGATAAGGGCGAGATATTAATAGACGGCACAAACGTAAAGAATATTAAGCTAACCGATCTTAGAAGCAACATCGGCATAGTGCAGCAGGACGTATTCCTGTTTGCAGATACCATCATGGAGAACATCCGCTACGGTAGACCTGATGCTACAGATGAAGAGGTAATAAAGGCGGCTAAGCTTGCGGAGATCTTCGATGACATTTTGGATATGCCAGATGGCTTCGACACCTACGTAGGTGAAAGGGGTACCCTTCTTTCTGGAGGTCAAAAGCAGAGAATATCCATCGCAAGGACCATACTTAAAGACCCGGCAATACTAATACTAGATGAAGCAACATCAGCCCTAGACTCTGTAACTGAAGCTAAGATACAGAGTGCCTTCGACAGCCTATCTGAAGGAAGGACTACAATTATTATAGCCCATAGGCTTTCAACCATTAGAAAGGCGGGACATATAATAGTAATAGATAAGGGTAAGATAGTTGAAGAGGGAAGCCACAAAGAGCTTCTAGAAAAGGGCGGAATGTACGCCAAACTATATGAAACACAAAATGCCTGCAGATAATCTGCAGGTTTTTTTAATTTTCCTATTGACAACATTGTATTACTGTATTAGTATGTTAGTACAGTGACACAGAAAGGAGAAAGCCATGAGCTGGAAATTCACAAGTGAGCTTCCCGTATACGTGCAGATTGAAAGGCATATAAAGTGCGACATAATAAACGGCGTATACAAGGTGGAAGAACAAATCCCATCGGTAAGACAGCTTGCCGTTGAGGCTGGAGTGAATCCTAATACTGTTCAAAGAGCGCTGGCGGAGCTAGAGACAGCTGGCATACTGGAGAGCAGGAGAACCTCAGGCAGATTCGTCACTCAAGATGAGAAGATCTTAAAGAAGATGAAGGACGAGGAAGCCAAAGAGGTTATTGATACAATGATTGCTGGGGCAAAGCGCTTACAGCTTTCAAAGGAAGAAATCCTAAAATTAGTAAAGGAAAGTGAGGGATGGGATAAATGAAGATATTAGAATGTAAGAAACTTTCTAAGGCATACGATTCAAAGACCATGGTACTAGACGGGCTAGACTTCGAGCTTGAAGGCGGAAAGATCTACGGACTACTTGGACCTAACGGATGCGGAAAGTCTACATTGATCAAGATGATTGCAGGCCTACTTAAGCCAAGCCAAGGGGAGGTTTTGGTATGCGGCCAGCCAATCTCAGAAAAGACTAAGGCACTAGTTTCATACTTACCAGAGAGAACATATTTCAGCAACTGGATGAAGGTTGGGGAACTTATCCAGTTCTTTACAGAATTCTATGAAGATTTCAGACCTGATGTAGCAAGACAGATGCTAAAGGAACTGGGAATCTCAGAAAAATCGCAGTTGAAAACTTTGTCAAAAGGAACTAAGGAAAAGGTTCAGCTTATCATGGTAATGGCAAGGGATGCCAAGCTTTACCTACTTGATGAACCAATTGGAGGCGTTGATCCAGCGTCAAGAGAGTACATACTTAACACTATCATAGGTAACTACAGCCCTGATTCAGCAGTGCTTATCACTACTCACCTGATTCACGATGTAGAGCCTGCGCTAGACGAATTCGCTTTCATGGGATTTGGAGGAAAGATTTTAAAGTCAGGAAATGCAGACGATGCTAGAGCAGAGTCAGGCAAGACCCTTGACGAGTTATTCAGGGAGGTGTTCAGATGCGCAATTTACTAAAATACGATTTTAAATACACTTGGCGTATTTGGTGGCCAACTTTACTAATAGCCGCATTTTCAACTTTAATCGGCGTATTATCCATCAAGAGAACTATCCTAGGTGATCAGTCGGATACACTGCTTCCTACTGCAACAAAGGGAATAGTTGATGGACTTAGCGTAGCGGGAATAATAGCCTTCGTTTTGGTTATCATCGCATACGTATTAATCATTGAGCTTGTAGTTCAATATAGATACTACAAGAACATGTTTACAGATGAAGGTTACCTTACTTTCACATTACCTGTAACTGAAAACCAGGTGTTACTATCAAAGTCAATTTCAGGCTTCGTATGGTACGTGATTACAGCTTGCACTGCAGCAGCTCTTGGATTAACAGGAGGCCTAGCAGCAGTGAGATACTTCTCAAACAACTGGGAAGAGTTTAAGGAAGGAATGAAAGAGGTAGTAAACATCTTCTTCACTGAAAATGGAGACTACGCAGTTATCTTCATCGTTGAAGCTATCGTCCTACTTCTAGTAGGCTGCATCTTCAACCTTGAGCTAGGATACATTTCAATTACTATAGGTTCAATCATAGCTAAGAAGAACAAACTTCTTGCAGGTATTGGAGTATACTTCGTAATCTGCACAGCATTTAGCATCTTCTCCAGCATTTTTGGAGGAAAGCAGCTATTGGATATTTACAGCGCAGATATAATGCAGGCTAACCACGCAATAAGCACACTTCTTATCGTAATGATAGCGGTGCTTGCGGTAGTAGCGGCCATTGTATATGTTTTAAACCTTCTTCTATTAAAGAAGAAACTGAACCTAGCATAGCTTTTTAGTAACTTTCAAAATATATTATCAAAAAGAGAGGCTGACCGTCATAATTATTTGGCGGTCAGTTTTCTTATGCATTGGAAATACAAGGCTCTAACCCTAAAGGTTGATGGGGTTGTAAACCAATATCAACCCTAGGGGCGATTGTATATTAATACATATATATATAAATTATAGTTGTCGTATAATGCGACAAAAATAATTTATTTTAATCCATAAAGAAGGAGGATTTATTATGGGTAAAAAAATTCCACTATGGCAGTGCATTTTAATTATCCTAGTTATGATCGGCCTATTAATGTGGTCAATCTTAATGGATAACGGTGGTGAACCACATATCGCACTTATCTTAGCAGCATCATTTGCTGGTATCCTAGCATGCCTAAATGGATGGAAATGGGCATACCTAGAACAAGGTATGTTAGCAGCTATCAATAGATCAATGCAAGCTTGCCTGATTCTTTCAGTAGTAGGTTGTATGATCGCTTCATGGATGGCTTGCGGATGTATTCCATCAATGATGTACTATGGCATCAAGATCATCTCACCTAAGGTATTCCTATTAACTGCAGCAGTTCTATGCTCAATCGTTTCACTAGCTACTGGATCATCATGGTCAACAGCTGGTTCAATGGGTGTAGCTCTAATCGGTGTAGGTACAGCTTTAGGATTCCCTGTCCCTATGACTGCAGGTGCAGTAATTTCAGGTGCTTACTTCGGCGACAAGATGTCACCAATGTCAGATACAACTAACCTAGCTCCAGCTATGGCAGGCGCTACTTTATTCGGACACATTAAGCACATGGTTTACACTACTGGTACTTCACTAGTAATCGCACTAGTAGCATTCACAGTAATGGGCTTCATGCATGCTTCAAACTCAACACCTGACTTATCAGTAATCAACGCTATCACTGATTTCATTACAGCATCATCATACATTGGCGTTGTTACTCTAATCCCACCAGTATTCGTAATCGTAGCTGTAGCTTGCAAGCTTCCAGCTATCCCTTCACTAATCGGTGGTGTATTCATCGGCGTACCTCTATTCTGGTTAAACGAAGATGCTCTTAACAGAGTTTACGACGACGGAATCGTTCACAACATCTTCAATACTCTTAACAACGGTATCTCAATGGGTAACGAAGATCAAATCGCTGTTATCGCTAACGGTAGTGAAGAAATTGAAGGCGTTCTTGGCGAATTATCAGGTCTATTATCAGGCTCAGGTATGCAAGGTATGTTCTGGACAATTTCAATCATCCTATCCGCAATGTGCTTCGGCGGTATCGTAGACTGCACAGGCGTAATGGGTACTTTCGCTGGATTACTATTAAAGGTTGCAAAGGGCAGAGGCGGCTTAGTATTAGCAACAGAATTAATGTGCTTATTCGTAAACGCTACTTGCTGCGACCAATACTTAGCTCTAGTAATTCCTGGTAGAATGTTCAAGGAAAAATTCGAAGATATGAAGCTTCGTCCAGAAAACTTATCAAGAGCACTAGAAGACTGTGGTACAATCACTTCAAACTTCTTCCCATGGAACACTTGCGGTGCTACTATGAGATCATTCTTAGGATTACCAGATTCAAGCTACATTCCATATGCAATTCTTAACTGGTTAAACCCTGTAGTATCAGTAACATTCGGATACACTGGTATCACAATGACTAAGTTAACTGATGAAGAATATGCAAAGATCTTAGAACAAAGAGAAGAAGAAAAGAAGCAAGCTATGGCTGCTCTTGAAGCTTAATCAAAACAAGATATATTTGAGGTTCAATCCTCTTAATATATAAGCTTTGAAAAATGTCAAAATACCGGGGGGATTCCCGGTATTTTGGCTTATACATTTGATTATTACCTAGAATAGTTATATACTTTCTAAAATGAAAGATGAGATGGCAGTATGGACTATATAATGGCATTGATACACATATTAATATTGGCAATCGTAGTGGCATCCCTAGTGTCCGTCATTTTAATGCGACAAACGGGAGATCTGGGCAGGGTTTACATCTCAGTAGAAGTATTCCTGTTTGCTATGCTTACAGCGTCAATAATTGACATGCCCTTATACAACAACTATGCCTTTTTCAACATCCACTTCGATAAGATCGTCTACGACGTAGGATGGCACGCGCTTTGCATTTGCTATTCATTCCTATGGATTGTGGTTGTATCTAGATTCCTTACTGGAATAAAAGGAAAGATTGTAAAGAAGATTAACAACGCTTTAATCATTTCATACATAACTTCAGGAATGATATTGCTTGCCTTCATTCCAGACATGTATGACCCAATTCTATACGCTTTTAATGCCATCATCACCATGCTTCTTCTGGTTTGCACAGCACTTGGCATATCGGAAGTACACTTTAAAACAGGCAACACATTTACAATCCCTATGACCCTTATTTCACTTGCCCTTGCAATTGAGGGCATATACGAAATGTTTAGTGACACATATAACGAGGGAATAGGAAACTTCTACGCTGTAATATGGGCATTTTCATCAATCTTAATCATGTATGCGGTCATGAAGGAAAGCAAGCTCATAAAAGAAAGAGGCAAAGGGTTAAGCAAGAATATATATATTGAAGAAGAAGTAATTGCTGAACTTAAGAGTGAATACTCTTTAACAGATAGAGAGACAGAGCTTATAGCTCTAATACTTAAAGGAATGTCTAACACTGAGATAGCAGATGCACTTTACATAGGTGGAGCTACAGTTAAGACACACATACACAACATCTTAAACAAGATGGAGTTAAATAAGAAAACAGATATTATTGTCCTTGTAAAGGAAAAAATGAAAGGTGACGATGGGGATGGCTCCAATTGATAACTTTCATCTAAAGATAATATATATACATAGAGAAACCCACTCGGCTGAGTGGGTTTTAGTTTTAATATAAGACGATTGCTCTAACAGGGCATACTGGAGTGCAGTAGCCGCAGGTCATGCATTTATCCGTATCTATTATAGCTAGTCCATCTTCCCTTGAGAAGGAGATAGCCTTGTTGTTACACTTTTCAATGCATCTTCCGCATCCCAGGCAGGAATCCCTTGATATGCGCATTATCTTCTTTGAGGTATCCACCTTAACGTCCTTACCATCAAGATAGTCGAACAGGTCGTCCACATCCTTTATGCTGGTAAAGCCGATAACGGTAGCGCCTAGGCTTCTGTTGTAGTCAAGACATTTCTTGTATTCATGAATTAGAGGTCCTCCTCCAAAGGCCTTCATGGTGTAGATGCCTTTTTTACTTTCCCTGATAGCCTTCTCCATATCCTCCAGCTTACCAGGTTCATCTCCTCTTCTAATGCCTAGTCCTGCGTAGTTAACCAGTGGGAAGATAATATCTAGCTCATTCACCTTTTCCATTTCTTCAACCACGTCCACGTGGTGGGTGGATACTCCGATGGCTCTAACCAGGCCTTTTTCCTTTGCTTCAACCAGGTACTTCCAGGCTCCTTGTCTCTTTTCAAAGTCCCCCGTTCTAACCTCGTGAAGAAGGAAGATGTCTACGTAGCCGAAGCAATGCAGGGCTTCTTCTACGGCCATCTTCATTCCCTCATAGTCCTCTGCCAGGGACTTTGAAGATATGACCGGTCTTCTTCCTTTTAGGGCTTCCTTGATGTGTGGATAGGTCTGGTAAAACTGTGCCGTATCCAGGAAGGATATGCCCCTGTCCAGGGCGTGGGAAAGGACCTTAGATCCCTCCTCAACACTTAAACCTACCTGGTGTGGACCCATAGGTGAAACACCGAAGCCAATTTCTGAAACCTCAATTTTTGTTTTTCCAAGTTTAATCTTTTTCATACCAAAAGTATACCATATTTGTGATATAATACAATGTATGGAAACTTTAAAGGAAATCATAAAACGTAATACTAGCCTTTATCCAAACATGGATATGGAGGATGCTGTAAAGCTAATCTATCAGCACACCTTTGGCATGGATGAGGAAATTGACATAGATAGGGAGTACAAAGAGGCCCTAAAGGATCAGGCGTCTTACCTATGCGAGGACATAGGTGGCGGATACTACAGGGTCTACCTTAACGGCATTACTGAGGGCAATCTGACCATCGAAAAGCTTAAAGATATCCTTGCTAGAAGCTTATCCACTGAAAGGGATTACGCCGCTTTAGAGGAAAACCTTCAGGAACTTTACGACGTGGTTAGGGAAGGGCATTTTACCTTTGAGTACAAGGAGTTCAGAAAATTCCTAGATGAGTACATTGAAAAAGGTTTCCCTATCCTAGAACACAGCCAGGGGTACTTAAATCAGTATGAGCCTCACTACGTTGTTGTGAGAAAGGACATACTGGATGCGGAGAAGACTTCCTTTTCCAAGGTCTTCCTAAAGTTATACGATAAAAAGCTTCAAGATGGGGATATAACTTTTAGCAAGCTGGGCATTCCTAAGCCACTGTTTGTAGTAATCTGTAACAACCAAAACTACGTCCCTACAGATGAGCTACTTGAAAAGCTAAAGGTGACCATGAAGCTAACGGATGATGAGCTTAAGATGCTATATGAAGCGGGAGGTAAGAAGTATGCACAAGATTAGACTTACCCCTGAAGTTCCATTCTTTAACTACCTGCCAATAACCGTATTCGACATGACAGAGGGCACTCCAAGAAAGCGCTGCAAGATCAGGGCGGAGTACGCCAAGGTGGATGTGGAAAACCTGATAGCCAAGGGAATGGACTTTGAAAAGGCAATGGCCCACTATGAGGACTGGCTGTACAACGTAATCAAGATATATATAGCCGACGACTGGCAGTATGAGTCTGGCCAGGATGAAGTGATGAAAATAATTGCAGATCACGTTAGACCATACTATGAAAATGGTATATAATATGTTAGTTAAAATACAAAAGGAAAGAGATGACGAAAATGACAAAAATCGATATTTTTTCAGGCTTCTTAGGAGCAGGAAAGACAACTTTAATCAAGAAGTTAATTGAGGAAGCATACAAGGGAGAGCAAATCGTTTTAATTGAAAACGAATTTGGCGAAATTGGAATAGATGGAGGTTTTCTTCAGGATGCAGGCATCAAGATCAATGAGATGAATCAAGGATGTATCTGCTGCAGCCTAGTTGGAGATTTCGGCAGAGCACTTGAAAAGGTAATGGAAGAATTCCATCCTGAGAGAATCCTAATTGAACCTTCAGGTGTAGGTAAGCTTAGCGACATCATCACTGCTGTCGAAAACCTTGAAATGGAAGACGTAGCTTTAAACGGCTTCACTACAGTAGTAGACGCTAAGAAGGCTAAGATGTACATGAAGAACTTCGGCGAATTCTTCAATAACCAGGTTGAGCACGCTAGCTCAATCATCTTAAGCCACACTAAGGGACTTAGCCAGGACAAGCTGGATGAGACAGTTAAGGTTCTAAAGGAGCACAACGATCATGCTACAATCATCGCAACCGACTGGGATGAACTTGACGGTAAGAAGATTCTAGAGGCTATGGAAAACAAGGATACTCTTGCTATGGAGCTAGAGCATCTAGAGCATGAACATCACCATCATCACCATGACCACGATGAAGAGTGTGAATGTCACGAACATCACCATCACCATCATGACCACGATGAAGAATGTGAATGTCATCATCACCATGACCACGATCACGAATGCGATGATCCAGATTGTGAGTGCCATCACCACCATCATCACCATCATGCAGATGAAATATTCGCATCAGTTGGTGAAGAAACTACACACAAGTTCACAATCCAGCAGATTGAACATGCTCTTAATGAGCTATCCCACGAGGATGAATACGGCATCATATTAAGAGCTAAGGGTATCGTTGAAGGTGAAGACGGCAAGTGGATTCACTTCGACTATGTTCCTGGTGAACCAGATGTTAGAACAGGATCAGCAGGCATCATCGGAAGACTATGCGTAATTGGTTCTGAAATCAAGGAAGACAATATTAAACAGTTATTTGGAATTTAGGAGATAGATATGATGAAAAAAGAAATGCCGGTATATCTTTTTACTGGCTTCTTAGAATCTGGTAAAACTTCATTTATCCAGGAATCATTGGAAAGCGATGAGTTCAACTCAAAGGACCAGACTACGCTGCTTTTATGCTGCGAGGAAGGTGAGGTTGAATACGAACCTGAGAAGTTTGCTGAAGGCAAGGTATACATCGAGGTGATCGAGGAAGAATCCGACTTCAACATGCTTCACCTGGGAAGACTTGAAAACAAGTATCACCCCGATAGAATAGTTGTTGAGTGGAACGGCATGTGGCTTCTTGACACAATGTATGGCAATATGCCACCTCACTGGATTACTTACCAGGAGATGTTCTTTGCGTACTCGCCAACTTTCCTTACATACAACCAGAACATGCGTAACCTGGTCTTCGATAAACTGAAGAGCGCTGAGATGGTAGTGTTCAATCGCTTTAGCAAGCTATATGATAAAATGGCTTTCCACAAGGTGGTTAGAACAGCCAACAGAAACAGTCAGATCATGTACGAATACGAAAGGGACAACGTGGAGTTCGACGATATCGAGGATCCACTACCATTCGATATTAATGCAGATATTGTTGAAGTTAAGGACCTAGACTATGCTTACTGGTATAGGGATATTAATGAGGAGCCTCTAAAGTGGGATGGCAAGACTGTAAAGGTTAAGGGCAGAACACTAGTAGGTGGAGGCCTACCTAAGAACAGCATGGTACTTGGTAGACACGTTATGACCTGCTGCGTTGAGGACATTCAGTTTGCAGGACTTGTAGCTGTATGGGATCCAGAAAAGATAAAGCAGGTAGTCCACGGAGACTGGGCAATAGTGCAGTTCACAGTAAAGCACGAGATGCACGAAGCATACGGCGAGGATGGACCTGTGCTACACATTGAAACATTTGAACCTTGTCCTGGACTAGAGGACGATGTTGCAACATTCTAGTGTCGATAATTGTCTAAAGGTTTTTATTGAAAAATACTTGACTATTTAATATAATATATTTGACCGATGAAGCTTAGGATGTTCCGGGTTCCTAAGCAGAGGTTTTTCCGTAAGTTTTGGTTCACTTACCCCGGATAGGAGTTTCCGAAGCAAAGAGAACCACTTTTGAAAATGACTTAGCCCTTGGTACAACCAAGGGCTATACATTTATTAGGGGTATTTATGGGGTTATTAGAGAAATATTTAAATTACGAGAGCATTTGTGGCTATACTGTAAGATATGAATTGGAAACGGGAAATATGGTAGAATTTTCTTTGCAAAGAAGAAATTTCCCACATTTAATTGGCCTACATAAGTTGAAAGATATAGATATTATACGTCGATTCAATAATCCAAATGACAAGGTGGTTAATAGTGGCTACATAATATCTTGGATAAAAAGTGGGAAAATCACAGAAGAGGAGATAATAAACAGCTGTGAATTTGACTCCATTAAGGAAAGATATAACTGCTTTTCTGATGATATTATTCAAACTTTGATCTATACGGATATAATAGTAGATTTCAATTCTGAAGTGGTAAATTCCATTTTGAAAGCAAAGTGCATGTTATTTTACAACAACGATGATTTATATTATCACCTTTCGATAGGGCAAGATGATAAAGGAGAATATTACGCTGAATCCTTTTTTATTAGAGAAGATAACGCATATATACGGAAACAAAAGACAATAAAAGTAAGGCAAATAACCATAATTGATAAGACAGGTGACATTTATTTTCAAGAATCATTCTCTTGACACACTTATCAATTGGTAATATACTTCAACTGTAATTAAATATGTTCAGCTAGACAACATTCGGAAGCTGGTTAGATTCCAGTACTGTGTCTCAGCAACCGTGTTATCCACGAACGAGCAGTATGCCACTGGGAAACTGGGAAGGCGCTCTAGTAGGTTACAAAGATTAAGTCGGTAGACCTGTTTAGCTCATTACAAAGTCTTCTGAGGTGAGACCGCGATCTTTTTATTGCACCAGTATAGCACCCAGAATGGGTGCTTTTTTAATGAAGACTCATTTAATTACAGCTTTTCATTCTTTAAAAAAATATATATTGAAAGGAGAAATTAAATGAAGAAAAGAATTATTGGATTAGTGCTTGCACTTGTAGTTGCTTTCTCAGCAATGCCACTTGCAGCATCAGCATGCATCATGCCATGCACAGTAACACCAGCAGTAGGTGTAACTATGGACTTCCATGGATACACATACTACGATTTTATGGCAGAAAAAAATGTAAAGGTGCCACTTTACGTTGTAACAGTACCAAAGAATACAAAGTACGTTACACTAAGATTTGCCAAGGGCCAAATCGCATATAACTATGATGATCAAGGTAACTATCTTGCAGGAAACTTTGAATACGATGGTAAAGGCGTGAAGAGACTTAGAGTGGCTGTAGATGCAGTGTTTGAGGATCACTATTCACAACCAGGCAAGGTTATTTATGGAAAAAATGATGGTAAGCCAGATATCATTCAAGTTCAAAACCCATACAACTCAGATTACTCAGGTGGAGAACTTAGATATGCAATCAAGTTTAAATACTCAGATAAGACTTTAGGTGAGTACCTAGGAAGTGCATTTGATCTAGTTAGAAAGCTAGTAGGAGCAAATAAATAGGTATTTGCACAATTAGGGGTTTTGTGATAAAATAATCGAGTAATTAAATACTAGATATATGTGATGGAAAGAGGTGAAAATCCTCTGCGGTCCCGCCACTGTGAAGGGTTAGTCCTGTAGCCAGATACATGCATATATTAGATGAGTTACGTCGATGAAACGTTATATCTCAAGATCAGTAAATACGGACTGTGGTTTATCCACAGTCCTTTTAATTTTTTTATGGGAATCAAGGAAAAACTAAAGACAAATAGGAAGAGGAAGATAGCCCTTGTTGTGGTTGGCCTTGCAGTTTTAGGAATGGTAGCTGCTAGTCTTTCAACCATAGAGCCAAAGGACGCTAAGCTTCCAAACGAAGCACCTAAACAGGAAAAGGTGAAGGTAGAAAAAGAGGAAGTAACCCCTAAAGAGGTTAAGATAGATAATTCAAAGGATCCTACAGCATCAAACGAAGGTAACGTGAAGCTAAAGCCAAAGGAAGCACAGAAGGTTACCGTTACCCTTGAAATTAGATGTGATGAAGTGCCAGGTAAGGAAGGCGAAGTAATACTTGCCCCAACAACCTACACAGGCACCACTGAAAACACGGTGTTTGATGCACTTAATACACTGTGTAGGAATAACGATATCCAGATAGAGTACAGATACCAGCAGATGTTCGAGTCCTACTACGTAGAGGGCATACAATATATCTACGAGTTCGACTACGGAGACATGTCCGGCTGGATATATACGGTAAACGGCTGGTCTCCAAATTACGGCTGCTCATCGTACTATCTACATGACGGAGACGTAATAGTCTGGAAGTATACATGTACTGGGGAGGAAATGTAATGAAGAAGATAATATCCATCTTAGTTGCAGTAAGCTTAGTGTTTTCAATGACCCTTACAAGCTTTGCAATAACCAAGAGTGACGCATATACAAAGATTGCCAAGAAGTATGAAGATAACGCAGGAGACTGGATAATCTACGGAATGGGCCTAGGCGGATACGACGTTAAGGCTAGCACCATCAAAAGCTTTAAGGCAAACATATCCGTAAAGAACCCTACAGACTACGCAAGGACAGTCCTTGCCCTTAGCGCAGTAGGCCAGGATGCATCGAAGTATGTAGATAAGCTTTTAGACTACGACTTCATCAAAAGCCAGGGAATGAACGGACCTGTGTGGGCACTTATGGCCCTAGACTTTTACGGAGTAAAGGATAAGGTAGAGGATAGGTACGTAGATTACCTTCTAGGTATTGAGAAGAAAGACGGCGGCTTTAACTTCTCAAGTAGTGCCGAAAAGTACGACGTGGACATGACAGCCATGGTTCTATGCGCCCTTTACCCATTTAGAAATGACGAAAAGGTAAAGAAGGTATGCGATAGAGCACTTGATCTACTTAAGGATTGCAAGAGTTTTTCATCATATGGGGCAGTAAACGCAGAGAGCGCAGCCCAGGTAGCCTTCGCATTTAAGAAGTGGGGAGTTAAGGAAGATAAAGCAATAAACCAGCTGATGGAGTTTTACACACCAGTAGGCTTTAAGCACATTAAAGATGGAAATATTGATGGCCTTGCTACAGTCCAAGGATTCTACGCACTAGGAATGTACCTAGAAGGTGGAGCAGAAAAGGCAAAGATCAAGTCAGTAACAAAGAAGGACGGCAAGATAACCTGCAAGGTTAGAACAACCTACGTAAGGGTAGACGGAAAGAGAGTAAAGGCATCTGGATACACCCTGATGCTAGCAAAGGATAAGAAATTCACTAAAGGTAAGAAGAGCGTAAGCGCAAAAAAGCTTACCATATCTACTAAATCCAAAGCCCTGTATGCCAAGGTAAAGCCATATGTACTAGTAGATGGCAAGAAGGTATATGGAAAGGTAAGCGCAGTTAAAAAGGTAAAGTAAATGTTTAAAGATGGCATAGGTGAGGACTCAAGATTTAAGCAGGCTCACCCACTGGTCAACTTAATATTCTATGGATTTGTAATTGGGGTCCTAATGTTCTCCATGGATCCATACATTTTAGCCCTGGCATTAATTTTTGCCTGGGCTTATTCTGCTTTACTGAAAGGTAGAAAGGTGCATAGGACAAACCTGTTCTTCGCACTGCCAGTGCTGCTGTTTACAGTGGTGGTAAACACATTCTTTACCCACAACGGACAGACAGTGCTTTTCTTTATACACAACAACAGGATAACCCTAGAGGCCTTTGTATTTGGTATAGCGACAGCGGCTTTGTTTACGGGGATTATCGTGTGGTTTGTTTCGTTCAATGAGATAATGAGCTCAGATAAGCTAATATATATGTTCGGTAAGATAGCCCCAGTGCTAGGGCTTACACTATCCATGATCTTCAGATTCATTCCACTTCTAAAGGAAAGATTCAAGGAGATCAGGATGGGCCAGCAGTGTATGGGAAGGAGCAATGAAGGTAAGCTGATGCACAGGATAAGGCAGCTAACTAAGGAGATTTCAATTCTAATTTCCTGGTCCCTAGAAGCATCCATAGAGACATCGGATTCAATGGAAGCAAGGGGATACGGCCTGCCACATAGAACCAGCTTTCACCTGTTCAAGCTTTCAGCAGAGGACAAGACGCTGCTAGCTGCAATATGCTTCTTTGGAGTTTTGGCAAGCGTAGGATGCGTACTAGGATATACAAACATTGAGTACTATCCTAAAGTGACCATGCCAGAGTTTAGCATGATCAGGCTTCTAACCCTTATGTGCTACAGCGCACTAATGTTAATACCAATAGTTTTAGATATTTTAGGAGAGAAGAGATGGCAACGATTGATGTCAAAGATTTAAGCTTCACATACCCAGGCGGTAAGAAGAAGGCCCTAGATGGGGTCAATTTTGTGGTGGAAGAATCAGACTTCGTCGTTATCTGCGGAAAGTCCGGATGCGGAAAGAGTACTCTTCTTCGCCAGTTAAAAAAGAACCTAGCACCTTTCGGAGATAGGGAAGGTGAGGTGCTGTATGAAGGAACAAAGGTTGAGGATTTAGACGATGCACTTAGCACAGCCCAGATCGGTTTCGTACAGCAAAATCCAGATAACCAGCTGGTTACAGACAAGGTATGGCACGAACTAGCCTTTGGCCTAGAATCCCTTGGATTAGACAACCAGGCAATTAAGAGGAGGGTGGCAGAGATGGCCAACTTCTTCGATATCCAGACATGGTTTAGAAAGGATGTATCACAGCTTTCAGGAGGCCAAAAGCAGCTTCTTAACCTGGCTTCAGTAATGGCAATGCAGCCAAAGGTGCTTATCCTAGATGAGCCTACAAGCCAGTTAGACCCAATAGCAGCCTCAGAGTTCTTAAAGGTGGTATACAGAATAAACAGGGAGCTTGGAGTAACAGTAATCATCTCTGAGCACAGACTGGAAGAACTTTTCACCATGGCAGACAAGGTTATGGTAATGGATGAGGGAAAGGTAATTGCCTTCGATAGCCCTTGGACCATCGGTAACTTCCTAGCTAAGGGTCCGCACCCAATGTTCTACGGACTACCTGCAGTTATGAAGATATATTCAGCTTCAAGGAAAAAGGGAGTGAAGCCATACATGCAGGGTAATGAAGAGTACGCGCCACTTACCATTAGAGACGGTAGACTGTGGCTAGAGGAAATCCTAGGAGATAGAGGACTTGGCCCTGTAACCTTTGAAGAGGAAGAGGTAAAGGGCGAGGTAGCTTTAGATATGAAGGAAGTTTGGTTCACCTACGAAAGAGGTAAGGAACCAATCCTTAGAGGCCTTAACCTAAAGGTTATGAGAGGGGAGCTATTCTGCCTGCTTGGAGGTAACGGCGCAGGAAAGAGCACAACCTTGAAGACAGTTGCAGGTATTTGCACCCCGCAGGAAGGCACAATCACTGTGGATGGAATACAGGTAAAGAAAGGCAATATGCAGGAGCTTTTCAAGGGACATATTGCTATGGTACCTCAGAATCCACAGGCACTTTTTACAGAAATATGCGTAGAGGATGAGCTTTTAGAAGCCATCTACTACTTGGATTATACAGACGCTGAAAAGGAAGAAAAGGTTAACGAGATGCTGAAGCTTATGGAGATAGAGCACCTAAGGGAAAGCCACCCTTACGATCTATCTGGAGGTGAGCAGCAGAGACTTGCCCTAGGCAAGATTCTCCTTCTTAACCCGAAGGTCCTTTTACTTGACGAGCCAACCAAGGGACTTGATCCATTCTTCAAGATAACCTTAGCTGAAATATTGAAAAAGTTACAGGATAGGGATGTGACCATCTTCATGGTCAGCCACGATATTGAGTTCTGCGCAGAATACGCAACTAGATGTGCCATGTTCTTCGATGGAGAGGTAGCATCTATTGGAAGACCTAAGCCATTCTTCGCAGGAAACAGCTTCTATACGACTAGCGCCAACAGAATGGCTAGAAAGTGGCTTCCAAGCGCTGTAACATGGGATGATGTAGTGGAGGCACTTGATGAGTAGAAAGTTAGCTTCAAACTTAATAGTATGGGTGCTAATGCCGCTTACTCTTGCTGCAAGCGTGTTGTTTATTGACAACGCCAAGTACATGATAGTGAGCCTTCTTGTAGTTATCTACGCCATGGTTCCTTTCTTCATGGTATTTGAAAAGAGAAAGCCAAAGGCTAGAGAGATAGTAATTATAGCTACCATATCTGCAATCACCATAGTCAGCCATCTTCTGATGAGGATGTTTGGAGGTATACAGATAGGTACAGCACTGGTAATAGTGTCAGGGGTAGCCCTAGGACCTGAAGCGGGATTCCTGGTAGGCTCAATCTCCAGGTTCATCTTAAACTTCTACGAAGGGCAGGGACCTTGGACACCGTGGCAGATGTTTTGCTGGGGTCTGCTGGGCTTCTTAGCAGGAATGTGCTTTAACAAGATAAGCAAGGACATGCTAAAGCTAGGAGTAAAGACCAAGACAGAGATGGCAAAGTCTAGAACCTTCAAGGCAGTGTTTGGCCCAATCGTAGCGGTAATCTTCGTGGAAGCGTTAGCATATATAACATACCTATTCGTGCCAGGAGATGATGGAACCTTCCTAGGCTGGAGGGTATACCTGGCAGGAGCTATAGGCATACTTCTTGGAGCCCTTCTCCAGAGGAAGAGGCTGCCATGCGACGACATAACCCTTACGGTGTTCTGCTTCTTAGGAACCATGATCATCTATGGGGGAATTATGAACTTCGCAATGCTGATCTATTCCAGCGGAATACCTGGCGGCTATGACCTAAGCTTTAACACCATTAGAGCCCTGTACATCTCAGGCTTCCCATACGACTTAACCCACGCGGTATTAGCCTCAATATGTATGTTCATAGTGGGAAATCCAATGATAAGGAAGATAGAGAGGGTTAAAATTAAATACGGAATATATATGTAGGCCATTTGGCCTACATTTTTTATTGCGCCGCAAGGTTTCTACGGCTGAATTGAAAATTCCTATGTTCTAATCCAACGTTTCTACGTGTTTACCTTTCCACATTTTCAAAAACGCGTTTGGAAGACTAAAAATATGGCATATTTTCTAAATCCAGACGAGTTTTTGAAAACCCCTCAGAAAATACCCGTCAAAACGTAGATTTGAAGCACACGTTTTTATGAAACACACCACAAAATCTTGCAACGCAAACATATTGACTGTAAACATAAAATTTAGTATAATTAAACACGTCCCTTGTTTAGAAATACTAAACAAGAAGTTTAAGAAAGGATTAATTCACATATGGATATTGGAAGTAAGATAAAGGAACTTAGAACTTTAAATGGCTTAACACAGGAGGAACTGGCGGATAGATCAGAGCTTTCCAAGGGCTTCATTTCACAGCTTGAGAGAGACCTGACATCTCCATCAATTTCAACCCTTGAAGACATACTGCAGTGCCTAGGAACTACCGTAAGCGAATTCTTCCTAGAGGAGAAGGAGCACGAGCAGATAGTCTTTACAGACCAGGACTACTTCGAAAAGGTAGATGCAGAAAGCCAAAATACAATAGAGTGGATTATTCCTAACGCTCAAAAGAACATGATGGAGCCTATTCGCCTAAAGCTTGAAGCAGGTGGAAGGACCTATCCAGACAATCCTCACGAGGGGGAAGAATTCGGATACGTTCTTAAGGGAAAGATTACCATCGTATTAGGTAAGGAAAAGTACCAGGCTAAGGCCGGTGATTCATTCTACTACACACCAGACAAGTCCCACTACATCTTCTCAAAGACAGGGGCTGAAATAATATGGGTTAGCACTCCACCAAGCTTTTAGAGGAGGACGAAATGGCAAAGGAGCTAATTAGACTGGAGAACATCTCCAAGGCATTTGGAGACAATCTGGTTTTAGATAATTTCAACTTAACAGTAAATGAAAACGAGTTCATCACTCTTCTTGGCCCATCGGGCTGCGGAAAGACTACAACACTTCGAATAGTTGGAGGCTTTGAAACCCCAGATAGCGGAAAGGTGATCTTCGAAGGAAGGGACATCACCCAGGTTCCGCCTAACAAGAGGCACATAAACACGGTGTTTCAAAAGTATGCCCTTTTCCCACACATGTCCATAGAGGAGAACATCGCCTTTGGACTAAAGGTGAGCAAGAAGAGCGACGCGTACATCAAGGACAAGGTGAAGTACGCCCTTAAGCTTGTAAACCTGGAAGGCTACGAGAAGCGAAAGATTGACTCCCTTTCAGGAGGCCAGCAGCAGCGTATAGCAATGGCAAGAGCCATAGTTAACGAGCCAAAGGTGCTGCTTCTTGACGAGCCTCTTGGGGCACTTGATCTAAAGCTTAGACAGGAGATGCAGTACGAGCTTATTCGCCTAAAGAACGAGCTAGGCATCACCTTCATATATGTTACCCACGACCAGGAAGAAGCCCTGACCATGTCCGACAAGGTAGTTGTAATGAACGACGGACGTATACAGCAGATGGGTTCTCCTGAGGAGATATATAACGAGCCTGAAAACGCCTTTGTTGCTGACTTCATCGGAGATAGCAACATAGTAGACGGCATCATGGTGCAGGATAGGGTTGTAAAGATCTGCGGCACCATCTTCGACTGTGTCGATGAGGGCTTCGGAAAGAACAAACCTGTTGACGTTGTAATTAGGCCTGAGGACATCATTCTTTCAAAGCCTGGAAAGGGCATCATGGATGGAGAGGTAATTCACAACGTATTCATCGGGGTTCACTACGAGATGGAAGTTTTAGCAGGTGGCTTTGAGTGGCTAGTTCAGTCAACAAAGAGCTTTCCTGTAGGAAGTAAGGTTAGCATGAGGGTGGACCCAGATAACATTCAGATAATGCATAAACCTAAGTCCCACGACGAGGAGGCAATAGCGCTAGATGTATAAAAGAAAACTGTTAGCATCGCCTTTCATGGTAATGATCCTAATTGGAACCATCATACCGCTGTGCGCTATTGGATATTATGGACTTACAGATGAGCTGGGAGGCTTCACCTTTGAAAACCTGCTAGCCATATTTGAGCCAGACCACCTGAAGGCCCTGGAGCTTTCACTGATTCTTGCTGCAGTAAGTACCATAATATGCTTTCTAATAGCCTATCCTTTAGGCCTGATTCTAAGGGATAGCAAGCTGGGAGAAAAGGGCTTCATAATCTTCATATTCATCATCCCTATGTGGATGAACTTCCTACTGAGGACTATGGCTTGGCAGACCATGCTTGAAAGAAATGGCCTGTTCAACAGCCTGATGGACTTCATGGGAATACCATTTGTGGAGATAATGAACACACCGTATGCGGTAGTGCTAGGCATGGTCTACGACTTCCTACCGTTTATGGTGCTTCCAATATATAACGTGCTTTCTAAGATGGATAAAAGCGTGATAGAGGCGGCTTACGACCTGGGAGCTTCGAAGCTAAAGGTTCTAAGCAAGGTAATCCTTCCTCTTAGCGTGCCTGGAATAGTTTCTGGTGTAACCATGGTATTCGTACCATCCCTTACAACCTTTGTAATTTCCAACATGCTAGGCGGAGGAAAGATCAATTTAATAGGCAATATTATCGAGCAGGAATTCACCGTAACCAACAACTGGAACCTTGGTGCGGGCCTATCCCTAGTCATGATGATATTCATAGTTATCAGTATGGCCTTTATAGCCAAGTTCGATAAGAACGGGGAAGGAGGCCTATTATGAGAAAAGGATTAAAAGGAATATATATTGGCTTAGTCCTTCTTTTCCTATACCTTCCAATAGGAACTTTAATGGTCCTATCCTTTAACGAGGGAAGATCCATGGCAGCATGGACAGGCTTTTCCCTTCACTGGTACGAGGAAATGTTCAAGAGCCGCATGATAGTCGATGCTCTTTACAACACCTTCATGATAGCCATAACCGCTGCGGTAGTTGCGACCATCATTGGTCTACTTGCCTGCATTGGCATTCAGGCCATGTCAAATAGGTCAAAGAACATCATGCTTGGACTAAACAATATTCCGCTTCTTAATGCGGACATAGTAATAGGTATTTCCCTGATGCTTACCTTCCTGATGTTTGGAATATCCTTAAAGTATGAGACAGTGCTGTTTTCACACATCACATTCTGCATACCGTACGTGATACTTTCCATACTGCCCAAGTATAGGCAGCTTTCAAGCAGCACCTACGAGGCGGCACTGGATCTAGGAGCATCAAAGCCTTACGCCTTCTTCAAGGTAATGCTTCCTGACCTTATGCCAGGAGTGGTATCGGGCTTTCTACTTGCCTTCACCATGTCGGTGGACGACTTCGTAGTAACCCACTTTACAAGGGGCGCAGGCATAAATACCATATCCACTTTAATCTACAGCCAAGTTAAGGTAGGGGTTAGACCGACTCTTTACGCCTTATCCACTGTAATATTCGTGCTGGTACTAATAATTCTAGTGACAGCAAACATAATTTCTAATAGGAAGAATAGATGAAAAAGATAATTAGCTTTGTCCTAATAGCCATCATGGCCCTATCCTTTTCGTCCTGCGGAAGGGCATCTGAATACATAGGTGAACTTCACGTGTACTGCTTTGGGGACTACTTTGACCCTGAGCTTATGTACAAGTTTGAGGATGAAACTGGTATCATGGTAGTTTTAGACTCCTTTGATACCAACGAGGAAATGTACCCGGTAATAAAGAACGGCACTGCAGACTACGACCTGATCTGCTGCTCCGAGTACATGATAAGCCAGCTGATAGCTGAGGACTTAATTCAAAAAGTTAATAAAGAAAACATACCTAACCTAAAGTATATAGATGAGAAGAATCTAAAGATGCTTGAGTCAATAGATGAAGGTAACCAGTACGCTGTTCCTCATACCTGGGGAACCTACGGCATTTTGTACAACACGGATCACATTAAGAAAGGCGAGATAACCAGCTGGAAGGACCTTTGGAATGAAAAGTATTCCAATCAGATCATCATGCTTGACTCCCTTCGTGATGCAATGATGATTCCTCTTAAAATACTAGGCTGCTCTGAGAACACCTTAAGTGAGGAAGAGGTATCTAAGGCTACGGACCTACTGATTAGCCAGAAACCTTTGGTATATAAATATGCCAATGATGCCACTAGAGACCTGATGATAGGGGATGCTGCAGACATTGCGGTAATAACCTCTGGGGAAGTTTTGTATGTGCAGGACTGTAACGACCACATGAATTACGTAATTCCAAAAGAGGGTACGGAGGTTTGGTCTGACTGCTGGGCCATCACCAAATCTACAAAGAACAAAGAGTATGCTGAGAAGTTCATAAACTTCATGCTGCGACCAGAAAACGCCCTGGCAAATTTTGAGTATCTAACCTATGCAATTCCTAACACTGGTATGTACAGCATGATGGATAAAGAGTACCTAAACAACGAAGTGCTTTTCCCTAGCGATGAAACCTTGGAAAGATGTGAAACCTTGGTTACACTGGATGCTGACACAAGAAAGATGTACTCTAGGTACTGGAAAAAATTTAAAGCAATATAAAAGAAGCCCTATTCTAAGGGCTTCTCGTATTTTTTGACTTTACTCCACTTGCTGTATACGGCACCATCTTCGCCTTTTACAAAGCTTCTAACCTTGATGTATGTTACATCCCATTCAGGTTCATCGATGCTTATCTTGTTGTTCTTAGCCTTTACAACCTTCTTTACGGATGCTGTAAACTTTTCGTTATCTGCAAACATTATCTCGAAGTCTTTGATGTTTCCATCCTCAATTTCAACTTGAAGAATTCCATCAACAACCTTAACTTGCTTTATCACTGGCTTTATCTGGCCTGTGGTGAATGTAAGCTTGGTTAGTGGTCCCTTAACATCATCTGCTAGGCAGCGTACCTTAAATGAGTATTGGGTGTTAGGTTCTAGTCCGCTAACCTGAAGTGAATTTGTCTTAACCTTCTTGTAGTTTGCGTAAAGCTTTGTCTTTGGATTTAGTTTTAGTACCTGGTACTGGCTAACTCCAGCTACTTTCTTCCATGTTAGAGTAGCTCCATCAGCTACTATCTCTGTAGCCTTGAAGTTCTTAATGGTTGGAAGAAGGGTGGTTAGTAGCAGGGTCTCGCACTTCTTGCCGTAGCTACCTTTTTCATCCTTGGCCTTGATATATACCTTGTACTGGGTATTCATAGTAAGGTCTTCCATTGTATAACTTGTAGCTGTAGTGGTCTTTAGAAGTTTGTATTTTCCCGTCTCAGGGTTATATCTATACACGCTGTACTTCTTTGCCATCTTTAACTTATCCCAGCTTAGAGTGCAAGATGTGTCCTTAATATTTGTAGCTTCTAGGCCGTTTACTATGCCTGTTACTGTAACGGTAACATCTACTGAAGCCTTCTTGCAGTTCTTTGTTGAAGGTGAGGTGATGGTTATCTGGCATGAGCCAAATCCCTTTGTGGTAACCTTGCCATCCTCTGAAACTGTTGCCACGGTTTCATCGCTTGAAGCATACTTTAGCTTTCCATCCGAGTTTGTCTGGGCCTTTAGGCTGAATGTGATGCTTCCTCTCTTTGTAGCATCGCTTGCCGTGATGGTAGGCGCAAGCTTCTTTATCTTAAATGTTTTTTCTAATGTTCCTGTATAGTTTCCCTTACCCTTTACGGTAACGGTTGCAGTTCCAGCGTTTACATTGTTCTTGTAGCTAACCTTGTAGTTGGAAGATGCAATGTTTGTCTCCTTACCAATCTTGTGAACCTTGACGGTAGGAACCTTTGACTTTCCAGAATATGTTACGTCTGCAATGTCCCTGATCTCGTATCCATCTAGCGGGGTCGGGTTGATTACAAACGGTGTGATCTTTGTATCTGTGTATTTGCCCTTACCCGTGATAACGGCGTAGGCTGTTCCTGCTTTTACATTTGTGTAGTATGCCAGGTGGTAGTCTGTCTCAGGTGTAAGGGCCTTTCCCTTAAGCCTTACTGTAACCTCTGGCTTCTTCTGGGAACCGGAGTAGTTTGTCTCTTCGTAGCTTAAGGTAACGTCTGCCTTTGAAAGGGAGTAGTTACCACTTGAAACGCTATCGTCAATATATCTGTAGTTTACGTCTAGCCTCTTTTCAAAGCCCTCAACCTTTCCTGTGGAGCCGTACTGCCACATGATGTACTCGCCTTCGTACTGACATCTGTAGTTGTACTGGGCTACCCACTTAACGTAGCTTGGATCAATATCTCCAATCTTGTTGTTAAACCAGGATAGTGAAGCGTAGACACCTGGAACGTACTCCTCATTAGCTTCCTTGATGATGCTGCAGAAGGTGTTGCAGATATTGGCTAGTTGTACCTTTGAGCGGCTTGCCATGTGGTTTGGATCTTCCACGTCTAGGAATATTGGATAAGTAATATCCTTATCCTTTATGTGCTCTAGCACGAACTGAGCTTCTTCCTGAGCGCTCTGCTGCTTTCTAGGATCGTTTGGATGCTCTGGCTTCATCTTCATTGTAGCTAGGGAGTAGTAGTAAACGCCTACCTCCATGCCAGCCTCTTTGGCGTTGGCGTAGTTCACTTCAAAGCAGTCATCTAGCTGTGCCTTGAAGTTTCCTGAGCCTGTGTAGCCAAGCCTAAGAATTACGAAGTCCACCCCTTGGGCCTTCATCTTTTTAAAGGTTGAAACGGATATCTGGTTTTGCCAAGTGGAAAGGTCAACCCCTTGCACCACTATGGCATTATCGAACATCTCATTATGGTAAAACTTTCCGTCCTTGCTGTAGTCGGTGGTAAAGCCAGCAGTAGGTTCCACCGCAAAGGCTATGGTAGCTGAAAGGACAAAAGTTAAAAATATTAATATTATCTTCCTCATCTAAATCTCCAATACTTTTAGTTCATCGTATCCTGTCTCTTGATCAAATTCTTCCCTAAACTCAATTCCATCTAAAACCAGTATTACCAGCTCGCAGGTGGTGTTCACTATGCAGCCCTTTACCAGGTGGCCACCGATGACGGACAGGTCTTCCTTTGAGAAGGAAACATGCACGTGGCATCTAGCCTTTGAAACTGTTCCAGTACCTGATACGATTTCTAAGTCTTCGTCAACTTCTTTAATTGTAACTCCTGAGGCATCTCTAACCCTTGCCTTTGTAACGCAGCCAACCATGCTAAGGATTACTCCAGCCTTAACATCATTCTCTTTACAGATTTCTTCTATTGACTCTAACAGGTCTGAGCCTCTTTTTAATCTAATGCAAATAGTCTTCATAACCTCTTTAGTATACCAAAAAAAGCCCTTCCTGTGTTGAAAAACTTGGCGAAAAATAGTAATATTACTCTAGAAAAGGAGATAAAATGTTAGGAGTTTTAGTAAACACAGCGGCGGTAATAGCTGGAAGCACCATAGGCCTTCTCTTCAAGAAGATAATACCTAGAAAGTGTGCAGATTTCGTAATGACCGCCCTAGCTTTATGTGTAATATATATTGGAATATCTGGAGCATTAAAGGGAGATGATGTACTTGTTGTGATCATTTCCATGGTTATTGGCTCCATCATTGGATTTGCCCTAAAGCTAGACGATCACATCAACAACCTGGGAAACAGGCTGCAGGATAGGTTTGGTGGCCAGTCCTTAGCTGAAGGTTTTGTTACTGCAAGCCTTCTTTTCTGCGTGGGCGCGATGACCATAGTTGGCTCTCTTCAGGCTGGGCTAACAGGGGATAACACTATGCTGTTTACCAAGTCATCCCTTGACTTCATATCCTCAATAATCTTCGCATCTAGCCTGGGAATTGGGGTTATGCTTTCGGCAGCCTTTGTACTTGTATTCCAAGGGCTAATAGTGGTGCTAGCTCAGTTCTTAAGCCCTGTACTTACTGACGTAATCATCGCAAATATGACCTGCGTAGGTTCGCTACTAATTATAGCTATTGGCCTTAACATGCTTAAGGTTACTAATATCAAGGTGATGGATATGGTTCCTGCCATCTTCATACCTATTGCATTCATTTTATTCTAGGAGAAAAGATGGAAATTAAGATTACAGACATTGAAAATATTAAGGTGGGAAGCGCTCAGGACCTGGAGGCGGCAACTGGAGTTACAGTTGTCATCTGTGAAAAGGGTGCCCCTACTGGAATTACGGTTATGGGAGGAGGACCTGCATCAAGGGACTCCAATCTTCTTGACCCTCTATCCTCTGGAAAATTCATTCACGGGGTAGCGCTAGCAGGAGGAAGTGCCTTTGGCCTTGATGCTGCTGGCGGCGTAATGCAATACCTGGAGGAAAGGGGAATTGGCTACGACACAGGGGCGGCTAAGGTACCTCTAGTATGCCAGTCAGACATATATGACTTAGGTGTTGGAAAGGCAGATGTTCGTCCAGACAAGGCTATGGCCTATGCTGCATGCCAGGACGCTGAAAGGAACGATCCAAAGGAAGGAAACGTGGGCGCAGGAACGGGCGCTACAGTGGGAAAGATAAAAGGCGTAGAGTACGCCATGAAATCTGGACTTGGAATTTACGCTGAAAAGATTGGAGACCTAAAGGTAGGAGCAGTAGTTGCAGTAAACGCCTTTGGTGATGTATTCGACTACGACACCAAGGAAAAGCTGGCTGGATACACCCTAGGATCATGTGAGGAAGCCCTATACAGCGCATTCCAGGATGAGGCAAACCTATTCGTAGGAAATACAACCATTGGGGTTGTGGTTACAAATGCGGCCTTCGACAAGGCTCAGATGACCAAGATTGCAAGGATGGCGCATAACGGCTATCCACAGGTAATTTGTCCAATTAATACGACGGCTGATGGAGACAGCGTATATGCTATGTCTGTTGGCGATGTTAAAGCGAATATAGACGTGGTTGGAACACTTGCTCAAAGGGTTATGGCTAAGGCCATAAACAGGGCGGTAAAAGAAGCAAAACCAGCATATGGTTTAAAAGCATACAATAAGTAAAGGATGCTTTTAGCAAGGCATTAAATAAGGATAAACATTTTAAGAGAATACTAAAATAGGCGAGATAATTCTCGCCTATTTTAATGTTTTCTCTAATTCTTCGGCCTTATCTGCCTTTGCCTTATAAGAATCTTTTTCTTTTACAAATTCTCTAGTTGCAGCATCGTATGATTTTATGAAACTTTCTTCTTTAATCTGGCTAGATCCAGCATTAAGTAGGTCCATAAACCATTCGGGATCTTTATCTAATTTCTTTAAGATGTGGTCATGTGCTTTATCTTGCACTGCACAGTTTTCATATCTATTGATAGTCTTTTCACCCCAGCCTAAAACCTTACATAAATCCTGCTGAGTTATATCGTACTTCTTTCTAAGATTGATAATATCCTTTGAAGAATATAGACCGACGGAAAGACGATAATTGTCTTTCAAACTTAGTGAGTTTTTGTTAAGCTGCTTGCTATCTTCGAAATATGTATCCTCATTTTCACAGTAATAGCATTCACATGGATATTCAATTTTCTTTCCTAGATATGTTGTACAATCCAGGCCCTCAATTCTCTGAACCTTATGGGTCTGCATACAAGCGATGCATTGCATAGTAGATTCATCTAATACCTTAATATTTTTTAACATAGAGTACCAGCCTCCTTTTTATATGGGAAGTCTTTTGGCGAGAATGGCTTTTCAGCAAAATGAAATGACATAATAAAAACTGTAGTCATGCCGTTGCCATCAAGCAGTTCCATGCGAAGCTTAATATAAACATCTTCATCGTTATATACTTTTCCAAAAATCTAATATCTTTTACTGTCTTAATATAGTTTTCAGTTGTCAAAGTTTTTAATTCCTTCGACAATGCAATTTCCAGATTTTCAAAAGGAAACAGCGCGTTAACGGTATACTCATTTGTGTATTTTTCATCGCGAAGGGAATCTACTTTGCGGTACTTTTGGAATACGACTTTACCACCATTGTCTAGGGAATAGTGTAGTTTATCCAAAAAGTCTTTTACATTAATCTCAGTTTCAATTCTATAACTCTCATCCATAAAAAAGCGCCCCCCTTACAATAAGTATCATTTGATACTTTTATTTTACTCCTGGAGCGCTATTAGTCAACTACATATTCCTTATCTTTTAAGTTGTCATCTGTCTTGAAGGTAAAGGTGGAGCGTGGGTATTTCTCTTGCCAGTACTTTCTGTTCTTTCCCTTGTTACCTGCAGCGTTGTTTATCCACTTGCTGTTTCCGTAGATTACGTAGTCCTTGCCATCTTCAAACTGCGGCTCTAGGATTTCCTTAGCTATTTCACCTTCAACAAGCTGCCTAAAAGCAGGGTGGAAGGTACCACCTAAGATGTCTCCTTCATCAGAGATAATGTCTGAACTCTTTAAACCAACGCGGATAATGTTTATACCTGCATCATCTAAGATCTCATACATCTTCCTAGTTCTTTGGATTGCATCCTCCTGGCTTAAAGGAGTGTATATTTCATTCTTTGCCATATCGTAAAGGACGGTATCCTGTATTACAACTGTAGGGTAGATTCTAGCGATGCTTGGGGAAATCTTTACGGTCTCCTTTGCAGAGTATATATCCCTTTCCAGGGTATCTCCTGGAAGGCCTACCATCAGCTGAATGCCTAGGGTAAAGCCATAGTCCTTTATTAGTTTAGATGCCTCGTAAACTATTTTGCTATCGTGCCCTCTATTGGATAACTTCAGCACCTCATCGTCGAAGGACTGAACCCCCAGCTCAATAACATCCACCGAATACTTCTTCAGGTTGTCAAGAATCTCCTCGTTTATGTAGTCTGGCCTTGTGGAAAGGTGAATCTTATCCACAATTCCCTTATCCTTGTAGTCCTTTGCAATCTTAAGATATTCACTTTGCTTTTCGATTGGAATTCCAGTAAAGCTACCGCCGAAGAAGGCTATCTCTAAGGTGTCTAGATCGGCATCCCTAAGGGTTGAAAGGTAGGTCTCTATCTCCTTTATCACGTTAACAGGCTCCTGCCTTGCTGTGATCTTCTTTTGGTTACAGAAGACGCAGTCGTTAGGGCAGCCTTCGTGAGGTATGAACACTGGAATTATTGCATGTCTTTTCATCATTTACTCCTATCTTCTAGAATGCTTCCAATGTCTAGAAGTGGTTTGTTTCTAACATATTCTATCTTCTTTCCTCTTGAAAGAATGGTATCTCTAATTATCTGGTAGTCTGGGTGAAGGGTAATATCCCCGTTAAAATATATGGTGTCTTCTACTAGCCCAGATGCTCCACCTATGAAGCCGTAGTTTTGACCAGGTAGCAGTATGTGACCAGGGCGTATGTACGTTATGTTTAAACCATCATGCTTTATGCCCCTATCCGATGTTATGATGGTGTCCTCATCCACCACTAGCACGTTGCACTTGGTGTATCCTTGAGGTACGTCAACCTTTATATACTTTTCTGCACACTTTAAAAGCTCCTTATCTGTGTACTTCAGATTGTGTATGAAGTACTTTCCTGTGCAGCAGGCGTTGTACCTAATGTCTAGAGGATACCTATCTCCAATTAGCTCTGGATCACCGTAGAACATCTCATCACCTAGCTGGCACATATATATGTCCGGGTGATTTCTTATGGCTTCATATCCCTTTTCTCCCTCAAAGATTACCTTGGAAGGGAAGAAGTCTAAAGTCTCATCATATGCATTTTTAGATATATATATTTTACCCATGTTTCAATTATATGCCCTTGTAAAGGCCCTTGTCCATAAGGTATAATCTAAATATGGTTAATTTTGAAAACGATTGGGACAAGGTCCTAGCAAGAGAATTTGATAAACCCTACTATTTAAACCTTAGGGAGTTTTTAAAGAAAGAGTACAAATCTAGGAGAATATTCCCAGATATGTACCATATTTTTAATGCCCTAAAGTACTCCTCATACCAGGATACCAGGGTGGTAATACTAGGGCAGGATCCTTACCACGAGGTGGGCCAGGCCCACGGACTATGCTTTTCCGTGCAAAAGGGCGTTAAGAAACCGCCTTCACTGGTGAACATCTTTAAGGAGCTTGAAAGCGATCTAGGAATTAAGGAACCTGAAGATGGAGATCTTTCCTACTGGGCAAAGCAGGGAGTGCTTCTTTTAAATACCTGCCTAACAGTAAGAGAGGGTCAGGCCAATTCCCACAGAGGAAAGGGCTGGGAAACCTTTACCGATCAGGTAATATGTAAGCTGAATGAAAAGGATAGCCCAGTGGTGTTCATCCTTTGGGGTAACAATGCAAGGAGTAAAAAGGAACTAATTACAAACCCAAAGCACCTTGTAATTGAAAGCGTTCATCCAAGTCCACTTTCAGCATCAAGGGGATTCTTCGGAGGAAAATATTTCTCCAGGACCAACGAATTTTTGGAAAAACAGGGATTAGAAAAGATAGATTGGGAGATTAAATGAAGACAGATTTAAGAGAAGCTTTTGGCTTTTTAAAAGAATATTCAAAGGTGGTAAGGGTAGCAGTGATTCTGTTCCTTGCACTGGGCTTTTTAGCAGCCCTTCAGTACGGAGCAAACGAACAGTACGCACATCTATTTGACCAGCTAATAGATAACGCTGTTGGCGGAATAGCAGGGCTAAAGGGAGCAAGCCTTCTAAAGGCAATATTCCTAAACAACCTTAAGGCATCAACAATGGCTGTAACCATAGGAATAGTGCCATTCATATTCATTCCAGGCTTTAACATTGCAAGTAACGGCGCCGTAACAGGGGCAGCCATCATGAAGGCATCAACTAGCCTTGGAGTAGGTCCAGGCCATCTTCTTATCTTTGGAATCCTTCCACACGGAATATTTGAGATTCCAGCGCTGGTAATAGCTGCAAGTCTAGGAATAATACTTTGCAGGGAAGTAACAAGAGGCCTTCTAAGGAAGCCTCATAAACGTTTAAATGAATTACTTGAGGAAGAAGCTAGATGCTTCATCCTTATGGTAGTTCCGCTATTAATACTGGCAGCGGTAGTTGAAACATACATTACACCCATGCTGCTTTAATTTGAAAAAAGGTCTTCCATTTGAAGACTTTTTTTAATATACTATGGGTGTACACCCATAAGGAGGACTATGAGTAAATACAAAGAAGAGTGGGACAAGGCTAACACCACCCAGGTTAAGATAAAACTGAATAACAATACCGATCAGGACATCATTAAGTGGCTGGAAGGGCTAGAAAACAAGCAGGGTACAATCAAGAGCCTAATTAGAGAAGCCAGCACATTTGAAAAGTATGAAGCACCTACAGTACTTGAAAACAAACTGGGGATTACATCCTCAAGAGAGCTTAGGATTGAAGAAGAAAGATTATCTAAGCAGCGTGCTTTAGAACTTTGGAATATTGAAACAGAGGTAGGAACATATAAAGGGCTTCAGGAAATACATAGGTATCTTTTCCAGGATGTCTTTCCTTTTGCTGGAGAAACTAGAAAGGTGAACATAGCAAAGGGCGGTTTTAGGTTTGCACCTGTCATGTATCTTGAAGAAGCGTTGGAGAAAATATCCAAGATGCCCCAGTCCACCTTCGATGAGATAGTGGAAAAGTATGTGGAGATGAACATAGCTCATCCATTTAGAGAGGGAAACGGCAGGAGCATGAGAATATGGCTTGACCGCATCTTTCAGGCAGAGCTGGGCAAGACCATAAACTGGCTCTCTGTAGACAAAGAGAAATATCTAAATGCCATGGAACGAAGCCCAGTAAGCGATGTGGAAATAAAGCACATACTGAAGCAGGCCTTGACAGATGAAATCCACGATCAGATTACATACATCAAGGGAGTAGACCAAAGCTACTATTATGAAGGATATGAGGAATATTCCCTATTAAAAAACCACTAACGGCGTTAGTGGTTAAAGTTTGTCTATTGTGGGTTTAATGTGATAGAAATCTCTTAGGTTCTCGTAGTCCATAAGGGCTTTAACGCTCTTTGGATCTGTGATGGACCTAGATTTTATTGCCTTAATCAGGATGTTTCTCTGAGTGTGCTCTAAAGATGTGAACTCTATCATGGATGTCTGGTAGCCCTTGGACTCCAGTTTAAGCGCTCTCAACCCATCGGTCAGATACTCAGTCAGCCTATCCTTTAGAATGCCGTACTTTAAGATGCATTCATGGGTAGGTTCTTTTATTTGCTTAAACAGTTCGTGCTGGCAGCAAGGCACGCTTAAGATGACCTTGGTGTTCCAGCTTACTGCGTTTATTAGCGCATAGTCTGTTGCAGTATCGCAGGCGTGAAGGGTTATGACCATATCTGCGTTATCCTCAGTGTAGTCAACTATATCTCCCTTTAGGAAGGTTAGGCCTTGGTAGCCTAGGTCTTCCGCAACTCCATTACAGAAGTCTATAACATCTTCCTTTAAATCCAGCCCTACGATCTCAACGTCTTTTCCCTTTAGCACTTTCAGGTAGTAGTATACGGCAAAGGTTAGATAGGCCTTGCCGCAGCCAAAGTCGATGATCTTTATTGTCCTATCCGTAGGTAGGTAAGGGAACACATCCTCTATGATCTCCAGGTAGCGGTTAATCTGCCTATACTTCCCATAATATCTAGGCACTATCTTAAAGTCCTGATCCATTACACCAAGCTTCATTAGAAAGTCGCAAGGCTCTCCTTCAGGGATGGCCCTGTTCTTAACCTTGTTGTGGGATAGGTTAAGAGGAGTTTTGGTTGCACCTTTCTTCTGAATCCTAGGCTTATCCGCCTTTGATGCAAGCACCTGAATATCTCCATCGGTGGTGAAGATGTTCATCTGTTTAAAGCTGTTTAGGTAAAGGCTAAGGGCCTTTTCAACTATTGCCTTTTCATCTAGGTTTTCATGGGTAACCTTGTTACCTACAGAGTACTCAACCTGGTATTTAATTTTATCTTGAATCTTTACAGGCCTAATCACTGCCTTAGATACTTCCTGGGACTTCTTTCTCTTGTCCGAAAGGACCATCTTTATTAGTCCGCCATCAGCAGAAAAAACCTGGTCAAAAAGAGTAGTAATTCTATCCATTTTTCCATTCCTTTCCGCTTCAGTATACCACAAAATGGGTATAAAGAATATATACCTTCTGCCTTGAAATACAAGGATTTTAGTGATAATATATACTATGTATAAATATGTGTAGGAGATAGATAATGGAGAAGATAATTAATATTGCCGTAATAGCCCACGTTGACGCTGGAAAATCTACACTGGTAGATGCATTTTTAAACCAGAGCAACGTGTTTCGAGCAAACGAAGAAGTAGTTGACTGTGTAATGGACTCTGACGATATCGAGAGGGAAAGAGGAATTACCATATATTCCAAGAACTGCTCAATAATGCACGGCGATGTAAAGATAAATATTGTGGATACACCAGGACACGCCGACTTCTCATCGGAGGTTGAACGTATCATGAAGACGGTAGATACTGTAATTCTACTGGTAGACTCTTCAGAAGGCCCAATGCCACAGACAAGATTCGTACTAAAGAAATCCTTAGAACAGGGACTAAATCCAATCCTGTTCATCAACAAGATAGACAAGAAGGACGCAAGAATTGATGAAGTAGTTGACGAGGTTTATGAGCTATTCATGGACCTAGAAGCAAACGATCAGCAGCTGGACTTCCCAATTCTATACGGAATAGCTAGACAGGGAATTGCAGTATATGACCCAGAGGACGTTAAGGACCTTACCCTAGGTGAGGGAGAAGCAAAGATAAAGAAGAGCCCTCAAGGACTTGCAGGCTTTAACCTAGATCCACTGTTTGAGACTATTATCAAGCACTGCAACCCATATCCTGATCTAAAGGATGAACCACTACAGTTTCAGGTTTCCAGCCTAGCCTACGACGACTATATCGGAAGACTTGGCATAGGTAGAATCACCAAGGGAACCATCAAGGAAGGACAACAGGTGCTGGTAGCTAAGGAAGACGGTAGCCTTGCTCAAAGGAAGGTAAACCAGGTCTTCGTCTACAGAGGTCTAAAGCGTATGGCAGTTAAGGAAGCCTACGCAGGAGACATCGTAGTAGTATCCGGCATTTCAGATATTTCCATAGGAGAGACAATCTGCGATACAAAGGACCCACAGCCTATGGAGATGATACATATTGAAGAGCCAACCCTATCCATGAACTTCATGGTAAACAAGAGCCCATTTGCAGGCAAGGTTGGCAAGTTCGTAACTTCAAGACATATCCGCGAAAGACTGGAAAAGGAGCTTGAGGTTAACGTAGGACTTTTAGTTGAGGAAACCGACACCACCGACTGCTTTAAGGTTTCAGGTAGAGGCGAGCTTCACCTATCCATCCTAATAGAGAACATGAGAAGAGAAGGCTACGAGCTAGCAGTATCTAAGCCTGAGGTTATCATAAGGGTGGACGAAAACGGCAACAAGCTAGAGCCAATTGAAGAGGTTGTAATCTCAGTACCTGATGAATATGCAGGAACGGTAATTTCTAAGCTAAACCTTAGAAAGGGTGAGATGACCCAGATGGCATCGGTAAACGGTTACACAAGACTTGAGTATCTAGTTCCAACAAGAGGACTTTTAGGATACAGAACAGAATTTATCAACGACACCAGAGGTGAAGGAACCATGGTAAGACGTTTCGATAAGTTCGACGCATTTAAAGGAGATATTTCTCAGAGAACTAGTGGCGTGGCAATAGCCATCGAAGAGGGAACCACCACCCCTTACGCCTTATTCAACATCCAGGAGCGTGTACAGCTTTTCGTAGACCCAGGAACTAAGGTTTACGAGGGTATGATCGTAGGACAGAATTCACGTTCCGACGATATGGAAGTAAATCCATGTAAGGCTAAGAAGGTATCCAACATGAGAGCGGCAGGTTCAGACGAAACCATCAAGCTTTCACCACCTAGAAGGTTCACCCTTGAAGAGGCTCTTGAGTACATCAATGACGATGAACTGGTTGAGATAACCCCAGACGACATTAGACTACGAAAGAAACTTCTAAGAGAAATTGAGAGAAGAAGAGAAGGTAACGGTGTAGTATACACAAACAAATTGTGGTAATTAAGGAGAAATGTAATGGCTGAAATTAAGAAATTCAAAAGAGTATTAGTTGCTAACAGAGGCGAAATAGCAATTAGAATCTTTAGAGCATGTAAGGAACTGGGCATCAGAACAGTTGCCATCTATGCTGAAGAAGATAAAGGTTCACTGTTTAGAACTAAAGCCGATGAAGCATACCAAATAGGTAAGGGAAAGACTCCAGTAGGAGCTTACCTTGCAATAGATGAAATAATCGCCCTTGCAAAGGCAAAGGACGTAGATGCAATTCACCCAGGATATGGATTTTTATCTGAGAACCCTGAATTTGCTGCAGCTTGCGAAAAGGCTGGCATCGAATTCATCGGACCTACAGACAAGATGATGAACGCACTAGGCGACAAGATTCAGTCAAAGATTGTTGCTAATGAAGTTGGCGTTCCAACTATCCCAGGTATTGAAAAGGCTATTGAAACTGCAGAAGAAGCAAGAGATATAGCGGCTAAGATTGGATACCCTATCATGCTAAAGGCAGCTGCAGGTGGCGGCGGTAGAGGTATGAGAATCGTTAGATCAGAAGAAGAAATCATCGGTCAATACGAAAGCGCAAAGAGCGAAGCTGCAAAGGCTTTCGGCATCGACGACATCTTCATTGAAAAATACCTAGAAGGACCTAAGCACATCGAAGTACAGGTTCTAGGAGATAAACACGGAAACATCGTTCACCTATACGATAGAGACTGCTCAATTCAGAGAAGACACCAGAAGGTTATCGAATTTACACCTTCACTTGCCATCACTGAAAAGCAAAGACAAGCTATCTGCGCAGACGCACTTAAGATTGCTGGCGCAGTAAACTACAGAAGTGCAGGTACCGTTGAATTCCTAGTGGACAAGAACGGAGACCACTACTTCATCGAAATGAACCCAAGAGTTCAAGTAGAGCACACAGTAACAGAAGTAGTTACAGGAATAGATATTGTTCAGTCACAGATTCTAATCGCTGAAGGATATCCACTTGACTCAGATGAGATAAATATCAAGAGCCAAGCAGACATTAGAACTAACGGCTACGCTATCCAGTGCAGAATCACTACTGAAGACCCAGAAAACGACTTTGCACCTGACACAGGCGTAATCGAAATGTATAGATCAGCATCAGGCTACGGCATCAGACTTGACGGTGGTAACGGATTTACTGGATCAGTAATAAGCCCATACTACGACAGCCTTCTTGTAAAGCTAACAGCTAGCGCAAGAACATTTACAGGTGCTGCAGACAAGGCTATCAGAGCTTTAAGAGAAATGACAATCAAGGGCGTTAAGACTAACGTAGGCTTCCTACTAAACGTACTTAACCACCCTCTATTCAGAGAAGGTAACTGTACTACAAACTTCATCTCAGCTAACCCAAGTCTAATGAACATTAGAAAGGCTGACGATAAAGAAAAGAAGGTTATGGATTACATCGGTAACATCGTTGTAAACGAGAACAAGGGTGAAAAGCCTCAGTTCAACGTACCTAGCTTCCCTAAGTTCAAACCTCAAGAACTAGTTGGACTATCTGGCACAAAGCAGATCTTCGATGAGAAGGGTGCTAAGGGCTTAGCTGACTGGGCACTTCGCCAGGACAAGCTACTTCTTACAGATACAACTATGAGAGACGCTCAGCAGTCACTGATGGCTACTAGAGTAAGAACTGTAGATATGGAAAAGATTGCACCTGCAGTTTCCGTATATGGAAAAGACCTGTTCTCACTGGAAATGTGGGGCGGTGCAACATTCGATACAGCATATAGATTCCTAAAGGAAAATCCTTGGGAAAGACTTGAAACTTTAAGACAGCAGATTCCAAACGTTCTATTCCAGATGCTAATAAGAGGAGCAAACGCTGTAGGATACAAGAACTATCCAGATAACGTAATCAGAAAGTTCGTAAAGGAAAGTGCTGCTGCTGGCATCGATGTATTCAGAATCTTCGACTCACTGAACTGGCTTGAAGGTATGAAGATTGCCTTAGACGAAACTCTAAACCAAGGCAAGATCGCAGAAGCATGCCTATGCTACACAGGCGACATTCTAGATGAAACTAGAGATAAATACACACTTCAATACTATGTAAACATGGCTAAGGAACTGGAAAAGAGAGGTTCACATATCATCGGTATCAAGGATATGTCATCACTTCTTAAGCCAATGGCAGCTAGAAAGCTTATCCACGCTCTTAAGGATGAAGTTGCTATCCCAGTTCATCTACATACACACGATACTTCAGGTAACGGTGTTGCAACAATTCTGATGGCAGCTCAAGCTGGAGTAGATATTGCTGACGCAGCATTTAACTCAATGTCAGGATTAACATCACAACCTGCACTTAACACAATCGTTGCTGCTCTTGAACACTCATCAAGAGATACTGGTATCGACTCAGATGGAATCCAAAAGATTTCAGAATACTGGAAGGATGTAAGACCAGTATACGGTAAGTTCGAATCAGAGCTTGCTACTTCAACAGCAGAAATATATAAGTACGAGATTCCTGGTGGACAGTACTCCAACTTAAAGCCACAGGTAGAAAGCTTTGGCCTAGGCCACAAGTTCGAAGAAGTTAAGGAAATGTACATCACAGTTAACAAGATGCTTGGAGACATCGTTAAGGTTACTCCTTCATCAAAGGCTGTAGGCGACATGGCTATCTTTATGGTACAAAACGACTTAACTCCTGAAAACATCTACGACAAGGCTCAAGGAATGGACTTCCCTGACTCAATCGTATCCTTCTTCGAAGGAATGATGGGACAACCTCAGGGCGGCTTCAATGAAAAGCTTCAAAAACTAGTTCTTAAGGACAAGAAGCCAATCACTTGTAGACCTGGAGAACTTCTTGAACCAGAAGATTTCGACGCTATCAAGAAGCACTTAAAGGAAAAATTCGATATGGACCCTACAGAGCAAGACATTATCTCCTATGCTATCTATCCAAAGGTATTCGAAGATTACCTAACTAGCATCAAGAAGGATGGAGACTTTAGACACATGGGTTCAGATATCTTCTTCCACGGACTTGCTGAAGGCGAAATGTCTGAGGTATCACTGGGCGAAGGTCAAACACTTCTTGTTAAGCTTGCTGAAATCAGGGATACAGATAGAGAAGGTAACAGAGAATTAATCTTCGAAGTAAACGGTAACAGACGTACCATCAAGGTTAAGGACAACGATGCTAAGTCAGTTGCAGCAGCTGCTGAAACAGTATTCGCTGACGATGAAAATCCATTTGAAATCGGCGCTAACATTCCTGGCACAATCGTTAAACTTCTAGTAAAGGAAGGGGACGAAGTTAAGGAAGGCGAACCTATCGCAGTAATAGAAGCCATGAAGATGGAAACTAACATCATCGCAACAGCTTCTGGTGAAGTAGAAAAGATCTACGTTAAGGAAGCTCAGCAGGTTAAAGCTGGTGAAATGGTTGCTAAAATCAAAGAATAACAGTAAAATTAAGTCAGGCGTAATGCCTGACTTTTTTCGAGGTAAATATATGGACAAGCTAGATAAGCTAATTGAATACCTTTTAAAGGAAAGACCAGATAGAAAATATATTCCAAAGGATCTGGATAAGTTTCAGCTGTATAGGTACCTGGTTAATCCTAGGATGCCAGGAGGACTATCGGAGGAATACCTACAGATGGAAGAGGCCTTCTTAAAGGAATATAACCAGGCTAGAGGAATAACAAAACTATCTGACCTTAAGGAAATAGAAGATGGCATATACCTATGGAAGGGAGACATTACCACCTTAGAAGTCGATGCCATAGTGAACGCCGCAAACGCAAGGCTTCTTGGCTGCATGAGCCCGCTGCATAACTGCATAGATAATGCTATTCACACCTATGCAGGCCTTTCACTAAGGGAGGAATGCTCTACGCATAAGGGATACACATCCTGCGCTGTAGTGACAAAGGGCTACGGCTTGCCAGCAAACCACGTGATCCATACGGTAGGTCCAATAATCTCTGGGCCATTAAGGGATGAGGATAGAAAGGCTCTTAGCCTATGCTACGAGAACTGTTTAAAGGCAGGGGACTTTAAGTCAATCGCTTTCTGCTCCATATCCACAGGAGTATTCGCTTTTCCTAAGAGGGAAGCTGCAAGGATAGCCGTGGATACGGTAAGAAGGCTAAGACCAGAAAATACCAAGGTAGTGTTTAACGTCTTCAGCGATGAGGACTACGAGATATATAGGAGTACATTAGGATGAAGAAAATATTAGTAATTGGTTCAACATGCCTAGATGTAATAATCAGGACACCGAAGATTCCAGTTTCCAGGGAAGATGTAAACATAGACAACCAGAGTTTTGCCCTAGGTGGTTGCGCTTTTAACGTAGCAAGGGCAATTGACTACTCAGGTGGGGACTATCTCCTATTTTCCCCTATAGGAACAGGCATTTTTGGAGACTACATTAAAAACGAGATAAAAAAGACGGGTATTAAGAGGGCGGACCTTTACCCAGATGAACCAAACGGATCCTGCTACTGCATAGTGGAGCCTAACGGAGAGAGAAGCTTCCTTTGCGAACACGGAGCGGAGTACTGGTTTAAAAAAGAGTGGTTCGATAGCCTAGACCCATCTGAATTCGCATACGCATATATCTGCGGCCTAGAGATGGAGGAGGATACAGCTCCTGTAGTATTGGACTTCTTAGAAAAAGCAAATCTTCAGGTGTTCTTTGCGCCAGGTCCTAGAATGCACTCAATAAAAAAAGAGGTGCTGGATAGGATCATAGCCTTAAAGCCAATACTTCACCTTAACAAGGACGAAGCAGCCTACTACCTGAAGGAGAGGGACTTCGTAAACGACTACATTGTAACCGACGGTGAAAAGGGAGCTACATACGTTCACCTTGATGGAAAAGAGGAGTTCTGCCCAGGTGAAAAGGTTAAGGTAGTTGACACCATCGGCGCTGGAGACTTTCATATTGGAACCTTCCTTGCTGAAAGAAGCAAAGGAATGGATGTACTTACGGCCCTAAGAAAGGCAAATCACATATCTGCAAAAGTAGTATCACATGAGGGTGCAAGCCCTGAATAAAAAGAAGAGCTTTCGCTCTTCTTTTAGATTGCCCTGTGAATTAAATCGTCATATACGTCGCCATCCATCAGGATGTTTACGGCTTCAGTAATAATTTTTCCGTCCTCATATGTTGCGGTAAAGAGCACGGTTACCGATGCTGGATACTTACCTTTCCACTTTGTCTTCATGTTCTTGTTCCAAAGGCTTCCTGTCCACTTTGTTCCCTTCTTTAGGCTAGCTATGTATGTGGTGCCTAAGATGCTTGCTGTAACCGAGGTCACTGTAGGATCTGTGGTAGCGCTTAGCATTATCCTTTCCCCCGCCCAAAAGACGTTTAAATATCTAGGCCTTGGATTCATACCTTTAAACTTTGTAAGGCTTATGGTTGATGAGTTAATACCGCTTTTCCCCATTCTCTCATTGACCCTCTTCCTGTAGGTATTCCACTGATCGGTGTGGTACACCCTTGGATTTAGGAAAAGGGAGATTACTGGCTTAACCTCTTCCTTTGGCTCAGGAATGGCCTTTGTATTTACCGTGACCTTTTTTGACACTGTTTTAGTAAATGTGAAGGTAGGCATGGTGGTCCAGGTCCAGTTGGTTACTCCAACGTAGGCCGTCTTCGGATTTGGGGTAGCCTTTACTGTAGCCGTAACGATTACGGTATACGTTCCGTTGGTACTAGCGTTAAAGGTGACCGACTTACTGCTTCCACTCTTTAGGGTTTTTCCTGCTCTAGTTACGGTGTACTTAAAGCTGGGGCTTCCTGTAACGTATGAATGGCCTTCGCTATTCCATCCATCGTGGAGAAAACTTGCTCTTGCGGTCTTTTGCTTTTCATAGCTTGCGGAAAAGGATGCAGTTACATTATCTCCTTTTGAAGCACTTGATGGGCAAGAAATTGAGACACTTTTTATTGTGCTATCTAAGGTGACGTTTCTTACTCCGTATCCAGGATTTTTAACTACGGCTGCGTAGCACCAGCATCCTGCTAAAATGCAAACTACTAAAGCGATGACTAATGTTTTTCTTAATCTCATATTATCCCTCCTTTACCCCTATGATAACTAAAAAAAGTATTCCCAACAGTACAACTTTGTGATAGTATCTAAAATATGATGAGATATATAAGTACAAGAGGAGAAACAACTGAATATTCAGCTTCCCAAGGCATAATTAGAGGCCTTGCAAGGGATAAAGGCCTATTAGTTCCAAACAGTCTACCTGAGAAATTAGACTTAAACGAACTATGGGACAAAAACTACAAGTACATTGCTAAGACTGTGCTTTCCAAGTTCTTTGAGGACTTTACGCCTCAGGAAATTTCATACTGCGTTGAAAGCGCATATGACGACAAGTTCGATACCAAGGAAATCGCTCCGCTAGTATGGGCAAACAACGTATATTTCCTAGAGCTTTATCACGGAAAGACTGCAGCCTTTAAGGATATGGCTTTATCCATACTGCCACACCTACTTACTACTTCTCTAAAGAAGGAGGATGAAAGAAGCAAGATCTGCATCTTGACTGCAACTTCTGGAGACACAGGCAAGGCTGCTCTTGAGGGCTTTAAGGATGTAGAGGGCACCGAGATTGTGGTATTCTATCCTGAAGATGGTGTAAGCCAGGTACAGAAGCAGCAGATGATCACTCAGGAGGGTGATAACACTCACGTATTTGCCATAAAGGGTAACTTCGATGATGCTCAGACTGCTGTAAAGGAAATATTTAACGACGACTACTTTAACGATACATTAAGGGAGCGTGGAGTTAAGCTTTCAAGTGCAAACTCCATCAACATCGGAAGACTTGTGCCGCAGGTTGCATACTATGTTCACGCATACTGCCAGCTGGTGCAAAAGGGAAAGATCACTTTAGGCGACCCTATAAACGTGGTAGTTCCTACAGGTAACTTTGGAAACATCTTGGCTAGCTACTACGCTAAGCTTATTGGTGTACCTATCAACAAGTTCATCTGTGCTTCCAATGAAAACAAGGTGCTTACAGACTTCTTTAGAACTGGAATCTATGACACTAGAAGAAGGTTCCGTCTAACTAATTCACCTTCAATGGATATTCTAGTATCCAGCAACCTGGAAAGGCTTTTATATATCCTTTCTGATGGAGATACTGAGAAGGTGGCATCCATGATGAAGAGCCTAGATGAAAAGAAGTACTTCACTGTAGATGGTGACATCGCTAGGGGTTTCCAGGACTTTTATGCTGGATATGCCACTGTAAAGCAGACCAATGCAGCTATCAAGGAAATGTACGATAAGCAGCGCTATCTGATGGACACTCACACTGCTGTAGCATACAAGGTATACTGTGACTATGTGGAAAAGACAGGTGATGACACCACAACTGTAATAGCGTCAACTGCAAGCTGCTATAAGTTCGCTGAAAGCGTATGTAAGTCCATAGGCTTTGATGAAAAGGAAAACGGCTTTGAGTACATCAAGCAGTTAAATCAGAGGACTAGACTTCCAATCCCAGAAGGACTAAGGGATTTAGATAAAAAGAAAATCTATCACTTTGATGCGATAGATAAAGACCTGATGCGTCGGGCAATAAAGAATAGTTGCTTATAGAGGAAAAGACCAGTTTTACTGGTCTTTCTTTTCTAATAGCTCTTTAATTTCTTTTAGAACTTCAAGTTCTGTTTGTTCTACTGCGGCTTCTTCTATAGCCTTTTCTTCTTCCTTCTTAGCCTTTAATTCTTCGATCTTCTTTTGTGCATTCATGATGACTCTAAGAACGATGAAGATTGAAAGTGCGATGATGAAGAAGTCGATGATTGACTGAATGAAGTTTCCGTAGGTAAGTGCTGTCTCTGCGTGCTCTGCAGTAGCAGGTGCGATGACCCACTTAAGATCTGTAAGCATTACCTTACCTGTAAGAATACTGATCAGTGGTGTGATGATGTCTGCAACCAGTGAGGAAACGATTTTTCCGAAAGCTCCGCCTATTACAACACCTACAGCCATATCCAATATGTTGCCCTTTAAGGCAAAATCTTTAAAATCTTGTATAAAGTTTTTCATAACATTGTCCTTTCTTCTTAAACACCCAGATTATATCACATCCATTTTCACCTTGCAAATATGGGGCCTTTGTGGTATTTTAATATATGTGTCTGGAGGATTGACCGAGTGGCTAAGGAGCTCGCCTGGAAAGCGAGTAAGGTGTAACAGCCCCGCGGGTTCGAGTCCCGTGTCCTCCGCCAGTACTTGTATAAAGGGACGGTTCCAGTTAGGACCGTCCCTTTTGACACTTCAAATATGTATAGGGAGATTAGATATGAAGCTTAAAAACGTTTTAATAGTTGTTAAAGATATTGAGAAATCCAGGAAGTATTATCATGACCTGTTTGGACTTAAGCTGGTTTTAGATAACGATGGAAATATGATTCTAACAGAAGGGCTTGTGCTTCAGGCAGAGTCTTACTGGAAGGAGTTTCTAAAGCAGGATGTGACTTGGAAGAATAACTCTTCAGAGCTATATTTTGAGGAAAGGGATTTAGAAGGCTTTATTGAAAAGCTGGAAAGGCTGTATCCGGAGACTGAATACGTGAACACTTTGATGGAACATAGCTGGGGACAAAAGGTAATTCGCTTCTATGACCTTGATGGAAACCTTATTGAAGTAGGGACACCAGCATAAAGAAGATCAATTGACTGTATACAAAGGGTGGTGTAACGCATGAAATATTTACCAATTCTTGGTGAGCTATTATCTTCTGACAGCGTAATATTTATGGTAATTGGTGTGGCAATTGCTGCTGTTATTTCCATGAAGAAAAACAGGAAAAGCATCATCGGCATGGGTATATGTCTTGCCATCTATGCAGCCTGCGAGGTAGCATCCCAAATGGCAATGAATTATCTTTTAGAATTAATTGCCCTTGTTATTGGAACAATGGCCATCGGTGGATTTGTAACCTTTTTGATTGGCAGTATTGTTTCTAAGATTAGGAATTAACGAAACCTATATGTGATGGAGCTAAGCATTATTTAGTTCCTTTTTTCTTTAGTTTTGGAGTGCACGTGAGAACAGCGGACATAGTGTTTGCAACGATTTTGCTGAGGCCAGCAAAATCGTAAAAGCTGGTGTGATGGAGAGGGCGGTCATTGGTATGGCTACTGGAATAGGAAATATTGTTAAAGGCTTTTCACCTAGAAGAGAGTTTACAAAAGAGAGTAAGTAGAGTATACCTCATTGGGCAATTTGAAAAAATGTGACATTTTGTCACAGCTCATAAAGTATCGGCTTTTTTACTTTTGTGATATAATATACTCATCAAATATATTTAAGGAGAGTGCTTTTTGATCAAGTACAAAAGAATGGCTATTGCAGCGTAATCGGGAGGTTGCGGTGCAATTAAAACAGCCTCCCGGCACATGCCAATTGACGTTAACAATATTCAGGAGGAAAAACAATGAATGAAAATAACATTACAATCCGTTTGGAAAGAAAAGAAGAATATTTAGAAGTTGAGAACCTTGTTAGAGAAAGTTTTTGGAACGTATATCGCCCAGGCTGCCTAGAACACTATGTATTAAAGTGCCTTAGAGATGATCCTGACTTTGTTCCTCAGCTTGATTTTGTCATGGAAAAAGATGGGAAGATCATAGGCCAAAACGTCTTCGTAAGGGCAAAAATCAAGGGAGATGATGGAAGGGACATTCCAATCATGACCATGGGACCGATCTGTATCTCAAACGACCTTAAAAGACAGGGCTATGGCAAGATTCTTTTAGACTACTCCTTAGAGAAAGCTAAAGAACTAGGCTATGGAGCGGTGTGCTTTGAAGGCAATATCGACTTCTACGGAAAGAGCGGCTTTACCTATGCCTCAGAATACGGCATTAGATACCACGGCCTGCCAGAAGGCGAGGATGTCTCATTCTTCCTATGCAAGGAACTAATTAAAGGCTACCTTGATGGGGTAAGCGGAGAGTACGCTACGCCTAAGGGCTACTTCGCATACGATGAGAATCCAGAAGCATTTGAAGCATACGATTCGGGGTTTCCTAAGAAGGAAAAGCTAAAACTTCCAGGACAACTTTTCTAAATATGTTGGAGGGCATAATGGCTTCAAGGAAAGAATATCTTGAATATATTCTTGACCAGTTATCTGGACTAGAAGATATTACATACATCCCTATGATGGGTGAGTACATCATATATTACCGAGGCAAAATTGTGGGAGGAATATATGACGACAGGTTCTTAGTTAAACCTGTAAAGGCTGCCATAAACTTAATGCCAAATGCAGACTTTGAGGTGCCATATGAAGGTGCAAAGGAAATGTTTATGGTGGATGATGTAGATAACAGATCCTTATTGGAAAACTTGTTTGATGCCATGTATGAGGAATTGCCCATGCCAAAGAAAAAGAAATAACCAAGACTGGTACAGTTGTACCAGTCTTTTTATGATATACTACAAGTAGGAGGGTGCTATGATAGAGACTAAGGAATATACATCAAAGCTATTTGAACTAAGGGATGAAGAATATGCGGCTTTCCAGGCAAAGCTAACCCCAACTATAGCGCCAGAGCTATTCATAGGTGTTAGGGTGCCTTTGGTTAGAAAGCTTGCAAAGGAGATATATAAATCGGGGGAGTATTTAGATTTTCTAAATGATCTTCCGCATAAGTACTACGATGAGAACATGCTTCACGGCCTGATCATATCTGAGATGAAGGACTGGGATACCTGTATAGAGTACTTAGACAAGTTCCTGCCCTACGTAGATAACTGGGCAGTGTGCGACATCATGTCTCCTAAGTGCTTCAAGAAGAACAAAGAGAAGCTGATGGAAAAGATAAAAGAGTGGGTTAAAGCAGATCACATATATACATGCCGCTTTGCCATTGAGATGCTCATGTCCCACTTCTTAGATGAGGACTTTAAGCCAGAGTACTTAAAGATACCGGCAAGCGTAAAGACCGATGAATACTATCTAAAGATGATGGTTGCCTGGTTCTTTGCTACAGCCCTGACCAAGCAGTGGGATGATACCATTGGATATGTTGAAGAAGGAAAACTTGAAAAGTGGACCCACAACAAGATCATCCAAAAGGCCAGGGAAAGCTATAGGATTACTGCTGAGCAGAAGGAATATTTAAAGACATTAAAGAAAGGCTAGACTATGGTTGAATATTACGACGAAATTTTTAAGAGAAAGTCCTTTCACCTTTTTAGAGGTGTAGGTAAGGAAGAACTTACCGATGGGGACTTAAAAGATATATATGAGGCATATGAAGGCTTCGACAAACTTTACGAGGATATCCGTACAGGCATTAGGATCATTCCATCAGTAAAGAAGGATGCTCAGTACTGCATCCTAATATATTCCGAGAAGAAGGATAACTACCTAACCAACGTAGGATACATAGGCCAGCAACTTGACCTATGGCTAGTTAAGCACAATATCGCTAGCCTTTGGTACGGCATAGGTAAGCCTGATGAAGAGACCTATGATGACATGGACTTCGTGATCATGTTTGCTATCCGCAAGGTGTCAGATGAATCGAAGTACAGAAAGGACATGTTCAAGGCTAAGAGAAAGAGCCTAGATGAAGTGTGGAAAGGCGATGACCTAGGAGTAGCTAACATTGCTCGCTTTTCACCTAGCGCTTGTAACAGCCAGCCTTGGTACGTAGAAAATAGTGATGGAAAGCTTACTGTCTACAGATACAGGTCGGGTAAGAGGGGCATCATGCCAGCTGGCGCAGTCCCTTTCTATAACCGCATCGACATGGGAATATATCTATGTATCCTTGAAATCTGCTTAAAGAAGCAGGGCATAGGGTTTGAAAGGCAGCTTTTCGTAGACCAGGGAACTGATGATGAATATACAAAGGTAGCTGTATATAATATGTAATGATAAAATCTCCATAGATTCTATGGAGATTTTTATTTATCGTCTTTGCGTTGCGAGCTTTCTACGCGCAAATCGAAAATTCACATATCCTAATCCGACGTCTTTACGCGTTTAAACCCCCACATTTTCAAAAACGCGTATGCAAGCCTAAAAATATGGCATATTTTCTAGATGCAGACGAGTTTTTGAAAACCCTTCGGGGAAAAGTCGTCAAACCGTAGAATCAAAGCACGCGTTTTTATGAAACACGCTACAAAACCCTGCAACGCAATTTTGTAAAGGACACTTGACACCTATCTTTATGTAAAGTATACTTTACATAGGAGGAAGATATGGAAAACAGACTTGAAGAACTTCGCAAAGAAAAGGGAATAACCCAGGAAGAACTGGCAGATAAAATGTCGGTTTCAAGGCAGACCATAATTTCGCTGGAAAAGGGTAGATACAATCCGTCCATCATATTGGCGTACAGGATTTCAAACTACTTTCAAGTGAACGTGGAAGAAGTCTTCCTAAACAGGGAGGTGGATATATATGAAGAAAAATAGGGTGCTGACGATAGTTGGACTGTTCCTGCTTGTAGCAGGACTAATATGCATAAAACTAGACGGCCAGGTTTACCCATATATCATGGTAGGCCTAGGATGCGGCCTATTCGGCCAAGGCCTTGGTGAAATAATCACCAAGAGGACTGAGAAGAACCACCCAGACATCGCAAGACAAAGGGAAGTTGAGGAAAACGACGAGAGGAACATCCTAATTAGAGACAAGGCCCAGGCTAAGGCCTACAGGCTAATGATAACTCTATTCGGTGCATTAATACTTTCCTTTGGTCTAATGCAGGTAGAACTTAAGGTGATACTACTTTTGGTCTTCGCATACCTATATGTATGTGGATGCAGCATCTATTACGGTGAAAAACTTAGAAAAGAAATGTAAGCTGGTACGAAAGTATCAGCTTTTATATATACAGTTCATAAAAAAGGTGGTATACTACTAAGGTAGTATGCGGATGTGGCGGAACGGCAGACGCGCACGGTTCAGGTCCGTGTGAGTAACATCGTGAAGGTTCAAATCCTTTCATCCGCACCAGGATAGGACAGAGAGTTGATACAATTATCAGCTCTCTTTTTTCTTTGCTAAACCCGTTGATTTCAAAGGATTTAGCGGTTTTGTGCTTTCCGGAACGTGTTGTGGATCGGCTGTATTTTGAATGGGAACGTGTTCATAGAGGAAAGTTACGCGGTTTTAGCTGGCTTATTATTGTCAACACCGTTATAGATTGTCAATACTGATATAGATTGTCAATACCGTAAGTGTGGTATAATGTGACCGATAAATTTGAATTTTCAGTGCTATTACGGTAAGAACGCAACTATTTTTAACATAATAATAAATAA
>JAKSSK010000019.1 GCA_024403135.1 Clostridia bacterium | reverse complement strand
AACAGCAGTAGCAACTGCAGCCTTAGCTGTATCCTTAACAACCTTCTTAGCTACAGCCTTCTTAACTTGTTGCTTAACTACAGCCTTAACTGTATCCTTAACAACCTTTTTAGCTACAGCCTTCTTAACCTGTTGCTTAACTACAGCAGCTCTTACTACGTCCTTTGTAACCTTCTTTGCAACAGCTGCCTTTAATAAAGCTTTGTTAACTTTGTGAATCTTCTTAGCCTTTTCAACAGCTTGCTTAAGCACATAAGCATTGATTTGTGCCTGGATGGAATCTTTAACTAACTGTGTAGTTCCTACCATAACAGCTGCCTTAGTATATGAATCTACTTCTTCCTTAACAACCTGTTTAACAAGTTCTGCTCTTTCCTTCTTAGCAGCAGCCTTCTTTGCCTTTGCAACCTGTGCAAGGATTAAATCTGCGATTTGTTGCTGTCCAGCATTGCTTGGGTGAAGTAGGTATTCAACTTCTTGAGCTTCGTCTACATAAGGAGGGTTTAGAACTTCCTTAGCAGGGTTAACGCTTACGCCTGAGATGTCTGCAACATAGTAGTTACGAACTCCGTTTGTGAAAGCGTGGTCCTTAAGGTTTTGACCGATTAGCTTTGAGTATGGGTTAACGATTAAGTCCATGATCTTAACTAAAGCGCCTACTCCTAGGGATTCAGAAGCAACACTATCAACAGCCATATCCTTGAATGGGTCGATTATTGTACATACAACTACGATAGCATCATCCTTCTTGTTTTCGTTGATGTAGTTTAGTAGTTCTTGAGTATAGTAGATACCCTGTAGGTTCATTTCGTTGATCATGTCTGCGAAGCGCTTAACGATTTCAGCATAGCCAACGCCATAGCTTACTAATAGAAGGATATCTTCGTTTAGCTTCTTAGCAGCTTCGAACTTTTGTGATGAATCTGATGCAGTAGCGAAGGCATTAAAGTCTTCTACAAATCTTCCTGCAAGAACTGCAGCACCAGGAATACCTTCTATACCGTTAGTAAGATCTGTAAATGTCTGTTCGATCATATCTGAGTGGTTTATTAAAAATGCTGTTAAGTCGTTTTCACCAAGTTCTACAGTGATAACGTCTGCATTCTTAATACCATCAACATATTGTTGCTTTAGTGCTGGTGAATCGTATAGGCCACTTACCTTGTAAAGCTCTTCATAAGAAGTTAGTGTAGCAAGCTGTTCAGGTGACATGTTGAACATACGAGCAAACATATCGATAGTCTGTGACCACTGGTCATTTGCGTAGTCTCCAGCTTTTGCTTCTGGCAGACCTAAAATCTGACATACATCCTTACTTCTTAGACCAATGTATGATCCGTTGAAGCTGGATGCTTTGCTAGCGCCAAGCTTTTCAGCTACTCTATAAACGAATGAGAATGGAACTGCATAAACGTCTCCGTTCATCTTTCCGTCCTTGAAGTAGTTGTACTCGTTAAAGAAATGGTCATCTGTAGTAGATCCTGCAGATGGATCAAAAGCTGCCCACATGAAGTTTAGGTTCTTACATCCAGCAGCTACGCTATCGCCTACTGCGAAGTATGAAACGCTATCCTGCACAGATTTTGCAGTAACAGGTTCATCAGCAGCGAAAGCTGGCACTGACATAGTGAAGACTAATGCCAGAGATACCACCAGGGTGATAATTTTGTTTTTCATCTTTCTTTTACCTCTCCTTAAAATTCCTCTATTTTAATTTCATCCTCGTCTATTAATGAATAGATTGGCGGATGATCATTAACGTAGTCAACTTTGCACAGTTCGTCTCTCTTGTATGTGTAGTAACCAAGCTTGTATGATCTTAGCTTTTGGATATCTCTCTTACCTGTTACTTCACTGGAACCGAACATGTCAAAGATTTTAACGGCTTCTACATCGTACTCTGTAACGATCTGTCTAATAGCTCTCTTCTTGTGCTTTAATGCGTCTGTCTTAAGAACTACTTGAGCTACGATGTGGTTTACACCTTCGCCGTCTGTAACTGATGAGATTTCCCATTCTGACATAGGGTCGTCTTCAGTAATTTGGTTTTCAATATCGAATAGGTATGTGATGTCACCGTTTTCATCAACGCATGAGTCGTCAAGTCTTCCTAGGATAGTGTATGAGCCATCCTGGTGCTTAATTGCCATATCGCCTGTGCGACCCCACTTAGTACCGTTTTCGTCGAAGTACCATCTCTTTGCTGTGGCTTCTGGATTATCCAGATATCTATCTGCTGCAGCTGCGCTGGAAATCTCTAGCTGGCCTCTAGTCTCGATAGGAAGTTCCTTTCCTTCTTCATCAACTATTCTAGCTATGATACCAGGCTCGATTGGATGGCCTGTTTCGTTGGTCTTAGTTTCTTCGTTTATTGAATATGATGTTAGGGTGCTGGAGCCGTCTTCTGATGCGCCGCCTCCAATAGCAAGTCTATGCTTACATCCGTTCATCTTTAACCACTTGTCTATCTGTCTTACGTTGGCCTTTGTGATGGCTTCGCCACCTGCGCAGGCTCTGTCTAGATCTGAGAAAGCGTCTTGCGCGATAAAGCCCTTCTTTACGCCTTCTAGGTAGAAGCTTGGAGCTGCTGTTACCCAGTTACATCTTGAAAGGATGATATCCCTTGCAAAAGATTCCTTATTATATATTGGCTGTGGAACTATTGTCTTTCCCTTAGCCATCTGTAGGTAACCTGAGAATCTTTCTCCTGTAACGTGTGTATATGGGATAACCTGCAGGATTCTATCTCCTACGTAGTCTTGAGTATCTATACCAATGTGAAGCTCGATTAAAGCGTTTGCTGAAGCTTCCTTGTATACGATGCACTTAGGCTTTCCTGTAGTAGTACCACTTGTGTATGAGTAGCTGATATCTCTTTCAATATCTACAGGGCCTGTTGGAAGTGGATCATCCATCTTAGCACCCATCTCTAGAACTTGAGCTAGAGTATAGAACTTGATGGTAGGCATGTTCTGCATCTTCTTTCTGCAGTGTGCCTGTTTATCGTAATCGCAGAAGATCTTCTTTAACTGCTTAGGCAGCGCTGAAGTATCGTTAAATATATATTTATTTGCTCTTGGCAGATTGTCCTGTAAGTTAGTAACGATTACAGTAGTAACTCCTGCCTCCTCTAGATCGTCGATAACGAATGGAAGGTAGTAGTCTAGGATAATTAATGTCTTAGACTTCTTATCCAATGTATATCTCTTTGTGTCGTGTCTTAGGAATAGGAAGTTAGGGTTGTTTGCAATTACACCTAGTGCGTTTAGTGCAAGCAGTGAAAGTAAATTCTCTGCTGATACAGCGTGGCACATTGTAACTACGTCGCCTGCTTCAATTCCTACAGCCTTAAAGCCGTTTGCATATTGTCTAACCTTTTCAGGTAATTCTCCGTATGTAATTGTGCTTCCAAAATAGTCGATAGCAACTACGTCTGGAATGTTCTTAGTCCATGAAAAGATGTTGTCCACAAGGCTCATATTGTAGATGTCGACAGTGTTGACAGTCTTTACAACTTTGGCCCATTCTGGCAGCTCTCTTTCCAAATCCATAGTTTTGATTTTATTCATAAATTATGCCTTTCTTTGTAGTTCGCAATAATTAAAGAAAATTTTACCATATATGTATGAAAAAATCAAGGAAACAATGAACAATTTTGACGGTTATTAATGCACCAGAATGTATGAATATTATTGCATAAATATCCAATTTTCCGTATATGTCAAAAGCCCTTGAAGCCTGTATTTTCAATGTGTATAATGGTTTTAATAAACCGAAAAGGAGACGACTATGAAGAGGAAAATTTTAACTTTATTATTATCTTTCACATTAATCTTTTCAATGAGCGTTTCTGCATTTGCGGGAACTGACACTTATGTGAATCAAGACAATCAGATTTCATACTTTGCAGTAGGAGACAGTATCGCTACAGGATGCCAAAATGTAGATTTCATGCGTAATCCTAAAAATGCTGACCCACAGCTTATGAAGTTCATTAGACTTCAAAAGGGCAAGAAGGTTGTAGACCCATACGCAGTAGACTTTTCATTCATAGCAAGGGTTGCTAAGCAGATTGGTGCAGACAAGGACTCCAGCGTAAATGGCGCTTACCTTGGACTAAGACCAAAGGACGTATGCAATATTCTTGATCTTCCACTAAGAGATGGGGATACATATGATGACGTTTGGGTAAAGTACATTAACACAGCGTTACCTAAAGGTGTTTGGGATTATCTAATGAACAACCAGGCTAACAAGCAGATATATGCAGATGGCATCGCTAATGCTGACGTAATTACAGTATACCTTGGAGAAAACGATTTAACAGCATGGTTATCCTATGATTTCGATAGAATGATCTTTAATGAAAACGGTAAATTAGAGATAAATTTAAAAAATGCTAGGTTAATCAATTTAATCATAAAGCCAGCACTAGACATTCCAGGTCAAGCTAGGAACATTAAGAAGTTCAACAAGGACATGCTTGCTTTTGGTAAGGCAATGACACAGGGACCTCAGCAATATATCAATGCTAAGCTTGCTGTCATTAAGGATGTACTCACTATCATGAATGAAACCAATACTAACGTTACAGACATGGTAAAGACTGGTCGCACATTTATGAAAGAAATGGTAGACGAGAATAACTACTACTTCAACACTTTAATGAAGTACATCAACGAGAACAAGAAGGACGATGCTATCGTTGTAGTAACTACAGTTATTGACCCAATGGGAATAGGCTCTATGAAGCTTCTTGGAATAGATTTATCACCTTTAATGAAGATAAATGATTTAATCGTTGGACCAACCGTAAAGGAGTTTAACCAGAACATTAAAAAGCAAGCGGTAACTACTACTAAGCTTGGAAAGAAAGTACGTAACTACTATGTAGTAGATATTTCAGATGTTAATATCAACGGCGAGGCTGATGAATACGGCACATACATGCTTCATCCTAACAACGCTGGACAGCAAGAGATTGCAGATAGAATCGTTAAACAGATCAGGGACGTACAAACTAAGAGCACATATACAGTAAAGGCTACAAACAAGACTAAGGCTTATGGCCTTGTATATGTAATGGATAGCAAGGTTAAGTTTGGAGCAGGCACTACAGTAGTATTCGTTCCAAACAAGGGCTATGTAGTATCCAAGGTTACAGTAAACGGTAAGGACCTTACTAAGGAAGTAAAGGACAACCTATACTTAGATCTAACTAACATCCAAGTAAACAAGGACGTTGAAGTAACATACGAAAAGGCTTACAAGGTAGCACTAAAGGCTAAGAAGGCTGAAAAGAAAGCTACATTCTTAAAGAGCTTAAAAGTTCTATTTGGATTATAGGCATGAAAATAGGGACTCAAGTGAGTCCCTAATTTTTTTGAATTTCTATTTACCAAAGTATCTCTTAAGCATTCCTTCAAATGCTCTGCCATGTCTTGCTTCATCCTTGCACATTTCATGAACTGTGTCATGGATTGCATCTAGGTTTTGTTCCTTAGCCATAGTAGCTAATTTCTTCTTACCTTCGCAAGCGCCTCTTTCAGCATCTACTCTCATAGCAAGGTTCTTTTCTGTTGAATCAGTAAGAACTTCACCAAGTAATTCTGCAAACTTAGCAGCGTGTTCTGCTTCTTCCCAAGCAGCCTTTTCCCAATATAGGCCTATTTCAGGGTATCCTTCTCTATGAGCTACTCTACCCATTGCTAGGTACATACCAACTTCTGAACATTCTCCTTCGAAGTTAGCTCTTAACATATCGATAATAGCAGGGTCAACACCTTGTGCTACTCCAACCTTGTGTTCGTCAGCCCAATTGCCGCCGCCACCTTCTTCTAACTTGTTGAACTTGTCAGCGCCAACATGGCATACTGGACATTCTGCTGGTGCTTCTGGACCAGTGTGTACGTAACCACATACTGAGCATACCCATTTAATTTCTTTCATGTTTACCTCCTCCTTCTTTTAAATAATTTAGCTAAATTATCTAGATATAATATACCACAAAATGTATAAAATATACCTTGTATGGAAAAAAGAACAAAGAAAGTGCTAACGGCCTTTTCCTTGAAAAAGATAAGTGACTGTGATATAATAACGTGAAAAAGTTTTTGCTAATAAGGAAATAAATATATATGAGAAACATTAAAAAGACAGCGGTAGTAGCCTTGATGCTGGTGGTTTCACTGGTATTTACAGGATGCACTACCTTCGACAATTTCAAAGGCGAATTCTTTGAGAAGGCCGAAAAAGAGGATTCCATCATAATAGGTGTTTTGGAACCTCAATCAGGCCCAGATGCCCAGTTCGGTAAGGAAGAGATCCAGGGCATAGAGTTCGCAGCAAAGATGTACCCAGAGGTTTTAGGTAAAAAGGTTAAGCTGGTATATGAAGATACCCAGTCCAGCATCTACGCAGTAGAGTCAGCTACAAAGGAGCTACTGGAATTTAAACCAGTGCTGATCCTAGGATGCTACGGCGACGCCAACACCCTTACTGCAGCTAAGTACATAGAGGAAGCCCAGATTCCAGCAATCAGCATATCCTCATCCAACCACCTGATCACAGATAACCACCACTTCTATGCATCAGTAACATTTAACGACACAGTGCAGGGAGATTCACTAGGTAAATATGTAGGTAAGAATCTGAAGGCAAGGAAGGTTGCAGTTTTTAGACAGCAGGATGACGATAACACCCTAGAAGTTACAAACAACTTCATCAAGAACGCTGAAAAATATAACGGGACTGACGTGGTTACCCAGCAGTACTTCAAGGTAGAGGACACCGACTATACCCCATACCTACAGCAGATACTAAAGAAGAGAGCAACAGTAATGTTCTGCCCAATAGGCGTAAAGTCTGCAGACGTGCTTTTCACACAGGTGGAAAACATGAGGATGACAGATATTACATTTGTAGGTACCAACGGCTGGTATAACGACGACTTCATCAAGATGATGAGAAAGCACCCTAAGATAAAGGTAATCGTAGCTTCAGAGTTTGCAGGAGAAAAGGCAGACAGCAAGGCCGCAGAAAGATTCCTAGACGAGTATAGAGCAGAGTACGGAGAATACCAGGTACCATCCCAGAGAATGGCCCTAGCATACGATGCATACGTTTTAGCTATTAACAGCATTGAAAAGGCAGGAACCACATACGGAAAGGCTATCATTGACGAAATCCTTGCAACAAAGGACTTCACCGGTGTTACAGGAAACATCTCCATGGACAAAAACGGTAGAGCATCAAAGCCAATAATTATCAACACATTTGAAGATGGTAAATTCGTATCAATAGATACAGTTAAACAAGATAAACAAAAGGACAAGAAAGTAAAGAAGACTAAGAAGAAAGGTAAGAAGAAAAAATGGAAGAAAAAATCTTAGAAGCAATTGGACAAATTAGACCATTCCTACAGAGAGACGGTGGAGACATCGAATTCGTAGAATTAACAGAAGACTTAGTAGTTAAGGTAAGATTACAGGGCCACTGCGCAGGTTGCCCAGGAGCTAGAATGACTCTTCAAAACGTTGTTGAAAGAGTAATCAAGGAAAGCTATCCAGAAATTAAGTGCGTAGAAGCAGTAGATTAATATGTCATACCAGGAATATATCCAACTAAATAGAAGCCAGATGGTACAGACGCTAAAAGATCTAATCAAGATGGATACCAAGCAGTCTAGACCATTTAAGACAAAAGAAGGAGAGATTTATCCCTTTGGAAAAGGCGTAGGAGAAGCCTTTAATTACCTGCTAAAGGCAGCAGAGGAAATGGGCTTTGAAGTGGAAAACGTAGATAACTACGGCGGCCACATAGATATGCCTGGATACATCCTAGATGAAGAGGGAGATATTGAAAGAACAGGGGCATATACCCTTGGAATCCTAGCCCATCTAGACGTAGTGCCAGAAGGAGAAGGCTGGAAGGTTGATCCATTTGGAGCTGTTGAAAAGGATGGCAAGATATACGGAAGAGGAACCCAAGACGATAAAGGCCCTCTAGTATGCGCCCTTTACGCAATGAAGGCATTAAAGGATAGCGGCTATGTTCCAGCCAAGAAGGTTAGGCTAATCGTAGGCCTAGACGAAGAGACAGGCTGGGAAGGCATGGACTACTATTTCAGATACATGCCAAAGCCAGACTTCGGCTTTACTCCAGATGCAGAGTTTCCTGTAATATCTGGAGAAAAGGGCATACTGACCTTTAAGCTGGCAAAGAAGATCCAAAAGACCAAGGATAAAGGCCTGGAGCTTAGATCTATCTCAGGAGGAGCTGCACCTAACATGGTTCCTGCATCAGCTAGAGCCGTAGTAAGAGCAGAGGATAAAGAGGTCTACGAGAAGATCAAGGATAAAGCATCCGCTTACAGGGATAACACTGGTAACAGGATAAATATCAAAGGTGTTGGAAAATCCCTTGAAATCGTGGCAATGGGTAAGTCCGCCCATGGAGCACATCCAGAAGAGGGACTAAACGCCATATCCATCCTGATGGACTTCTTAAAGGATATATACTTTGTAAACGAAGACGTAAACCAGATAATCGCAGATTACGTAGAATATATTGGAATGAAGACAAAGGTGGCTGGTGCAACATTTAACGTTGGCCAGGTCCAAGGAGATGACGAATCCATCACATTAACCGTAAACGTTAGATACGATGTGGATAAGACTGATGAAGATTTCTACTCAAGCATTCAGCCAGTAATCGAGAAGCTGGACGTTGGGCTAATAAAGGAAAGACATCAAAAGCCAATATATTTCAAGGAAGATCATCCACTTATCAAATGCCTTATGAAGGTGTACCAGGAAGAGACAGGTGACTACGAATCAAAGCCACTTGTAATTGGAGGCGGAAGCTACGCAAGAGCTATGGATAATGCAGTAGCCTTCGGAGCCCTTTTCCCAGGAGACGAGGATAGGATGCATCAAAAGGATGAATACATATCCATAGACAATTTAGAAAAGCTTTGCAGCATTTATGCAAAAGCAATATATGAGTTAACAAAGGACGAAGAAATGTCCTTCGAATAAAATCTGTTTCAGGGCGAGGTGAAATTCCTCACCGGTGGTATAGTCCACGAGCCATTAGGCAGACAGGGTGCGATTCCCTGACCGACGGTATAGTCCGGATGAAAGAAACATATCTTTTTGTGGCCCCTGTACGGGGCTTTTGTAATTCCTGACAGATTCTAATCTTAAAAAAGAGAGAGGAACTGTAAAATGAAAAACAAAATGACCACTGACATGATTGCCAAAATGGGCATGATGATTGCAGTAGCACTAGTACTGGGATTTATTAGATTCCCAATAATACCTGCGGTAGGATTTTTAACCTACGACTTTGCAGATATTCCAATTTTAATTACCGCATTTGCATACGGACCAATTCCAGGTCTAATCGTTACAGTGCTGGTATGCTTTATCCAGGCCTTCATGCTGGGAGGAGACGGCATCTACGGCTTTTTAATGCACTTCTTAGCATCAGGAGCATTCGTACTTGTTGCAGCAACCTTCTACCAGAGAAAGAAGACAAAGAAGCAGGCAGTAGTTGCCCTAATTTTAGCATCCATCGTAATGATAGTCCTTATGGCAGTAGCCAACATCTACATCACTCCATTCTACATGGCAGCAGGAGTAGATGGAGGAATCCAGGCTGTAAAGCAGATGGTATTTCAGCTGATGCCGCTTATCGTACTGTTTAACGTAATAAAGGCGGCCCTAAACTCAGGTATAACCTTCGTGGTATACAAGAAGATTTCAGGATTCCTACACAGGGAAGGAATAAGGAAGAGATAATGAGAAAAGTTTTCATTAAAAATGAAGAAGATACTAAGGACTTTGGAATAGCTCTTGGTAAAGAGGCGAAAGAAGGCCAGGTGCTAGCCCTAATCGGGGACCTAGGAACTGGAAAGACCACCCTTACCAAGTACATAGCCCAAGGTCTAGATATACAGGAAAATATAACCAGCCCTACCTTTACCATCGTAAAGGAGTACATGGGCAGAATTCCCCTTTATCACTTTGATGTTTACAGGATAATGGATCCAGAGGAAATGTTCGAAATTGGAGCAGAGGAGTACTTCTACGGAAAGGGCCTTTGCGTCATAGAGTGGGCAGATCAGATAGAGGAGATCCTGCCAGAGGACACAATGTACATATACATTGAAAGAGGAGAAAAGGAAGAAGAGAGGATATATTCATGTACGTTTTAGCAATAGAGACAACAGGTCCTTACGCATCGGTAGCTTTAATCGACGGTAAGGCAAAGATAGCAGCAAGTAAGGTTTCAAAGGAACTTATGAATCACCTTAAGGACCTTATGCCAATAATCGATGAGCTTTTAAAGGAAGCAAAGGTAGAAAAGAAGGACCTTACAGCCATAGCTTGCTCCGTTGGACCAGGCTCCTTTACAGGAATTAGAATAGGGGTTTCAACAGCAAGAGCGCTTGCCCAGGCCCTAGACATTCCTTGCGTACCAGTAAAGACTTTAAACGCATTCATCTATCAGGAGAAGAAGGAAGGATTAATTTGTCCAATCATCAACGCAAGAAGAGGACAGGTTTATGGAGCCATCTTCGATAGAGGCGACTATAACTGCAGGACAATCCTAGCTCCAGGCCCATACATGCTTGAAGATGTTCTAAAGGCAATTGAGGAAAAGGCATACGGCAAGGTAGTATTCTATGGCGATGGAATCGACGCATACGAAGAGATAATCTCAGAAAGAATTCCAAAGGATAGAAGAGAGTACGCAGCGAAGAATATAAGGTACCAAAGCGCAGAGTCGGTAGCCCAGGACGCTTTCATGAAGGTGCTTTGGAAGAAGACAGTTTCCTACGATAAGCTAGAGCCTGAATACATGAGAGAAACAGAGGCAGAGACAAAGCTAAAGGACGGAAGCCTTGAAAGAGAGAGAAAGGCTAAGATGGAAAGGATGAGCTAATGATCATTCGTAAAGCAACTGAAAAGGATGCAGAAAGTATCCATCTAATAGAGGAGATGTGCTTTGCTGACCCCTGGTCAACAGCATCCGTGCTAGAGGATATTAAAAGGCAGGAAAGATCCTTTTATCTTGTGGCAGAGGAGGAAGACCAGATACTAGGCTACGTAGGGGTTTGGAACATCCTTGGAGAAGGACACATCACCAACGTTGCGGTTAGGCCTGAGGCTAGAAGAAAGCACATAGCAGATCAGCTAATCGATGAGCTAACCAAGGCTTTTGAAGTAGCAACCCTAGAGGTAAGGGCAGGAAATGAAGCTGCCATAAGGCTTTATGAGAAGCACGGCTTTATTAGAATAGGCCTTAGAAAAGGATATTACGAAAACAATGGAGAGGACGCCATAATAATGTGGCGTGGATACGAAGATGAACAAAGGTAAGCACATAACAATGGCTTTTGAAAGCAGCTGCGATGAAACATCGGTAGCAATACTTGAAGAGGGAAGAACAGTTCTTTCAAACGTCATTTCTTCACAGATAGATATACATACCAAGTTCGGCGGAGTAGTGCCAGAGATAGCATCTAGACACCATCTGGAGAATATCAACATGGTGGTGGATCAGGCATTAGATGAGGCAGGAATCACCTTAGATGATGTAGACCTTATCGGGGTTACATACGGACCTGGTCTTATTGGCGCGCTTTTAGTAGGAGTAGCTACAGCCAAGGCCATCGCCTGGGCAAAGGACATTCCAATAGTTGGAGTGCACCACATCCACGGACATATTTCAGCTTCATACATCAAGTATAAAGACCTGGAGCCACCTTTCATGGCCCTGGTAGTTTCAGGCGGCCACACCAACCTGGTAGAGGTTACAGACTATAACCAGTGTAAGGTGCTAGGCCAGACTAGAGACGATGCTGTAGGAGAAGCCTACGATAAGGTAGCTAGAGTAATTGGCCTGGGATACCCAGGAGGCCCAAAGATAGATAAGGTGGCAAAGGAAGGAAATCCAAATGCCATAGACTTTAAGAGGGTATACCTAGAAAAGGGAAGCCTAGACTTTAGCTTTAGCGGACTAAAGACAGCGGTTTTAAACTATTTAAATACACAGAGACAGGCAGGAAATGAGATAAACCAGGCAGACGTTGCAGCCTCATTTCAGCAGGCAGTCCTAGATGTAATTGTGGATAAGACCATGGAAGCTGTAAAGACCTTTAAAAAGGACAAGATTGTCCTTGCAGGAGGAGTTGCAGCTAACTCAAAACTTAGAGAAATGTTAGAGGAAAGATGTAAGGAGGAAGGAGTAAAACTTCTAGTTCCAGATCCAATCCTTTGCACAGATAACGCAGCCATGATTGGAGCAGCCGCTTACTATAAATTTAAGACTATGGGGGCAGACGACCTACACATGGATGCAACAGCAAATTTACCATTATGATAGTACTATCAGCTAACAATCTGACAAAAGTATACGGCACCGACGTAATCCTAAAGGGAGTCTCCTTTCACGTAGAGAAGGGAGAGAGGGTAGGCATAGTCGGAACTAACGGGGCAGGTAAAACTACCCTTCTTAGAATGCTCTCAGGCGAGCTACCTTGCGATGAGGGCGATTTTTACGTGTCACAGAACATTAGCCTAGGTTACCTAAAGCAAAAGGATAACTTCGATAGAAACGGCACCGTAATGGGCGAGGTTGAAAAGATTTTTTCATCCCTTTCCGCAATGGAAAAGGAGATAGAAGAGCTTTCCCAGTACGTGGCAGAGAACGTTTCCGATGAGAGGGCCCTAGATAGGCTTGACCAGCTTCAGATGGAGTATCAGAGAAAGGGCGGATATAGCTATAGGTCCCAGATGATAGGAATCCTAAACTCCATGTCCTTTAAAGAGGATAGCTACCAAAAGCCAATAGAAAGCCTGTCAGGCGGCGAGAGGACTAGGCTAGCACTAGCCTGCCTACTTATGGAAAAGCCAGACATCCTGCTTTTAGACGAACCTACCAACCATCTTGACATAGCTACCCTTAAGTGGCTTGAAGGGTACCTAAAGTCATACACAGGAACAGTGCTAATAGTTAGCCACGATAGATACTTTTTAGACCAGACAGTAAACAGAATTTTTCACATAGAAAATCATAGGCTTACCAGCTACAGGGGCGGCTACTCAAGCTACGCCTCCGAGAGAAGAAAGGTAAGAGAAGATCAGCTTAGAGCATACAACAACCAGCAGAAGGAAATTAAGAGGCAGGAGGACATGATAAGGCGCTTTAAGGAGCGCGGAACAGAACATCTTGCCAAGCGTGCAGCATCTAGGGAAAAGAGGCTGGATCAAATAGAGCTACTGGAAAAGCCTGAGGCTGAAAAGGGCAGGATGAAGATTCACTTCAAGGAGAACTTCAAGAGCGGAAACGACGTAATCTACGCAGAAAACCTTTCCAAGTCCTTCCCAAAAAAAGAACTTTTTAAAGACGTTAATTTAGACATTAAGAGGGGCGAAAAGATTTGCCTGGTTGGAGCTAACGGCATAGGAAAGACAACCCTTCTAAAGATGATCCTGGACATGACCAGTCCAAGCTCGGGAAAGATAAAGCTTGGCCACAACGTGGACCTGGGATACTACGACCAGGGGCAAAGGCTTTTAAACGGATCCAACACCGTTCTTGAGGAGCTGAAGGAGTCATACAGGCTTTATACGGATACTGAGATGAGATCAATCCTAGGAAGATTCCTCTTTAGAAATGAAGAGGTATTCACCCTTGTAGGCGACCTTTCTGGCGGCGAAAAGGCAAGGCTATCCCTGCTTAAATTGATGCTTTCAGGAGCAAACACCCTGCTGATGGACGAGCCTACTAACCACCTAGACATCGAGTCCAAGGAAGTCTTTGAAGATGCCCTTTTAGAGTTCCCAGGAACGGCCATCATAGTTAGCCACGATAGATACCTTCTTAACAGGATACCTTCTAGAATCCTAGAGCTTACTGAAGACGGCATTAAAGAGTACCTAGGTAAGTACGACTACTACATGGAAAAGAAGGGCCAGCCTGAAGAGGTAAGAGAGGAAAGACAGGAAAAGACCAGCTCAAAGGACGAAAGGGCAAGGAACAAGGAAAAGGAAGCCCAGGAAAGACGAAGGGCTAGGGAAATCGCTAAGGTAGAGGAAGAGATTCAGAGCCTTGAAGAGGGAATCGCCTTGCTAGAGGAAGAGATGGCAAAGCCCCAGTACATGGCCGATCATCAGAAGCTTACGGCCTTAAGCGTAAAGCTTAAAGAAGCCAAGGATGAGCTTGATGCCAAGTACGACCTGTGGGCCCAGCTACAATAGTTTTACTTGCAAAAAACGGAAAATGTATATATAATACAAGAATAAGGTTACTAAAAAGGAGAATGATAATTATGATTTTTGATAAAGTAAGAGAAATAATTATGGAACAACTTGGTGTAACAGAGGATCAAGTTACTATGGATACTCATCTTATGAAGGATCTTGAAGCTGATTCACTAGACGCAGTAGAAATCATCATGGGTCTTGAAGAAGAATACGATTTTGAAATTCCTGAAGAAGATGCAGAACACTTCCAATATGTTGGCGATTTAGTTAAATATGTTGAAGAACACGTAAAATAAAAGAGTTCATTTAAAGCCCGTGACAATCGCCACGGGCTTTTGTATATATCGAGGGAAAAATGGCAAAGAGAAACGCAAGAATATCTAATGCAGTAATAAAGAGGTTACCTAGATACAGAAGGTACCTTTATGAATTGAAGAAAAAGAACGTAGAGAAGATCTCTTCGCAGGGTCTAAGCGAGCTAATAGGCTACACCGCATCTCAGATCAGGCAGGACCTGAACCACTTCGGCGACTTTGGTCAGCAGGGATACGGCTACAGCGTAGATGGCCTTTACGACGAGATAGGTGCCATCCTTGGACTGGACAAGGAATACAAGGTGGTAGTAGTAGGTATAGGCCACCTAGGCAAATCCATAGCAAGGTTCACCTACCTATACAAGAGCGGATTTAAGATCTGCGGCCTATTCGATACAGCGGATGACGTAATAGGAAAGACGGTAAGAATACCTGTCATGGACGTTAAGAGGCTGGTAGACTTCGTTGAAGAGAACAAGGTGGATATAGGAATCATATGCGTTCCACCTGAGGCAGCTCAGGAGGTATGCGACAAGCTTTGCTTTGCAGGAATAAAGGGAATCTGGAACTTCGCTCCAGTGGACCTGGAAGCCCCAGCAAAGGTAGTCGTAGAAAACGTACACGTAATGGAGAGCTTACATACTCTAGTTTACAGAATGAATGAGAAATAGAGGGCAACGAGGAATAGCGAGCAACGAGGAATAGCGAGCAATGAGAAATAGTGAGCAATGAGAAATAGTGGGCTAAGTGCCCTCGGGACATATAGAAGGCTATGCGGCCCAAAAGGGCATAAAAAAAACAACCGTCTCATCAGAAACGGTTGTCCTCGCCTAATATATTATGCTTCTACTGGAGCATCTACTGGGCATGAATCTGCACAAGCTCCACAGTCGATGCAAGCATCAGCGTCGATTACATAGATGCCATCTCCTTCAGTGATAGCTTCTACTGGACAATCAGCTGCGCAAGCGCCACAAGCGATGCATTCTTCTGTAATTTTGTAAGCCATTTTGTTTCCTCCTCTTTAAGATATATCTCTAAGATAGGCATATTATATCACCAGAAAGGTAGTAAGTAAAGATGAAAGTTTATTCCTTGGTAGGAAAAAGTGGAACAGGAAAAAGCCACCATTCCATGGACCTTTGCATCGAAAAAGGCATAGGTACAATCGTGGATGACGGCCTTTTAATTCATAAGAACCACGCAGTTGCCGGCAAGTCCGCAAAGAGGGCGGAAACTAAGATCGGTGCTGTTAAGACTGCCCTTTTTACTGAAGATGAACACGCCAATTTGGTAAGAGATAAGATCAAGGAACTGGGAGACGAGATAGACCAGGTGCTTGTAATTGGAACCTCCGACAAGATGGTGGACAAGATCGTGGATCGACTTGGTCTGCCACAGGTAGAAGAGAGAATATATATTGAAGACATCACCACCGAGGAGGAGAGGAAGACCGCCTCAAAGCAGAGGGAAGTGATGGGTAAGCACGTAATCCCAGCTTCCACATTTGAAATTAAGAGAAACTTCGCTGGGTACTTCGTGGACCCACTTCAAATATTTAGAGATGTAGCAGATAGGGCATTAGACCTTGCACCATCGGATGAGAGAACGGTGGTAAGGCCTACATTCAGCTACCTAGGCAAGTACTACATATCCGACAAGGTAATAGAGGACATAATCCAGTGCGTTGCAGACTTCAACAAGAAGGATGTGACGGTGCTTAAGGTCACTGAAAACAGTAAGCCCGACGATATGATCATCAACCTTACCATCAGCTGCGCTGCCAACGGCGACGTAATGGGCACCGCGCTGAAGCTGCAGGAGGACGTAAAGAAGAACGTTGAGATGATGACTGCCTTCAACCTTTCCGAGGTAAACGTAGAAGTTAAGGAAGTAGTATTTAGATGAGCAAGTACCAGTTAAAAATTGAAAAGGACTTTAATCTTGACCACATCTTTGATTGTGGTCAGTGCTTTAGATGGAAGAAGGAAGAGGATGGATCGTATACAGGCATCGCCTTTGGAAAATGTGTGAACATGGCCTACGAGGATGGCGTGCTAACCATCACCGGGGCAACGGCAGATGACTACGAGAACATCTGGAGAGACTACCTTGACATGGACACCGACTATTCAAAGATCAAGGCAGCCATCGACATCGACCAGAAGATAAAGGACTACGGGTACGGCATCAGGATACTTAATCAGGATTCATGGGAGACCTTGATCTCCTTCATAGTATCCCAGAACAACAACATCTCTAGGATAAAGGGCTGCATCGAGAAGATGTGCCAGCTTTGCGGAGAGAAAATTGAAGGCGGATACGCCTTTCCGACTCCCGAGAAGCTAATGAACTGCGACCTTACATCCGTAAGGCTAGGCTACAGGGAAAAGTACATCCTAGACACTGCAAGACGCGTACACGAAGAGGGCTTCGTAGATAGGGAAAACATCGAAAAGTACCTAGGAGTCGGCCCAAAGGTTGCAAACTGCATCAATCTGTTCGGCCTTAGAAAGTACGACAGCTTCCCAATAGACACCTGGATGGAAAAGATAATGGCAAGCCTTTACGGCCTAAAGACCAAGAAACAAATGGCCGCCTTCGCAGCGGACCACTTCGGAAGCTACGGCGGCTATGCCCAGCAGTACCTTTTCTACTACGCACGAAACCTAGATGAATTAAAATAGAATACATGATAGGTAGCCATCGGCCCGGGGCCGATGGCTTTTTATTATATATTGCCCCAAAAGCGGGAAACCGCTTTGCCGCAACGAACCCTTGAGTTTTTGCATTATCTCGCAGGCAAAACTCAAGGTTCGCGTGCGTTTTTGCACTAAAAAGATGGTTAAACGCACAAATGCGGGCGAGCGATGGTGCAGGGTGTGCGTTTTTGAAGTGGGCGAAAGCAAAAACGCACGGATATGCTGCGTTTGATACGGAGGAAAAGGCAAAAACGCAACAAATTGCTGCGGCAGAAGAAGATAGTCCCTTTAGTGGCATTTGCAAGAAAAATTCACATATCGGCATTTAAAGTATTGTTTTAATCATATAGTCATTAGTCCTGTTGAATTTGACGCAACATATTGTAAGATGTTCATAAGTTGTAAAATTTTGACGCGCATGGGGGATGAGGATGAATTTAATAGAGCAAGAATTGAAGCGTTTAGAATCTCAAGAAAAAGAGACTAGGGCGTTCCTGCGAAATCACAGGAAAATTCGCATTCAACGAGATAGTGGGGCAAAAGCACCTAGGCTCCTTTTCGTAACAGAAGAAAACGGAAAACTGAGGAGAGAGCGTGTAAATCTTTATGATAAGAGAGTGCGGTCATTTCTGGCATATAAAGTGTTTGAAATTAGAGAAAGGCGATTGCAAAGGAACATAGAGAATGTTAGGAAATGTAGAAAAGCATATGAAGACGCATCCTATGAAAGGATTTTCAATGAGTTAAGAGGAAAATATAATATCCAGGATAAAGAGTATCTGCCACAGATCATGAAGGATTTCACAAGAGCGGGTAAGACACCATATCGCATAATTAAAGGAGAGGAAGATGACTTCAAACAGGAAGGAAAGATACATATATCAAGCACTGGCAAGGGGTACAGAAGTAAATCCGAGCTAATGATTGATGAACAACTTAGGAAATACAATGTCCTATTTGACTACGAGTGCAAGCTATTCTGCGGCGGTAAAACATATAGGCCAGATTTCGTCATAACACGTAACGATGGCAGCACAGTAATCTGGGAGCATTTCGGTTTAGTAGGAGACCCAGAGTACATTGAAAAGATGCTGGCAAAATACTCCGACTACATCCACTCCGGCATCGCTCCATGGGACAACCTGATCATGACCTTCGACCACAAGGACGGAGGCCTAGATATGGAAGAGGTAGATTTCATCATAAATAGCCGCATAATACGATGACATGATGCCCTGGGGCATCATAACCTATCCATGCCAATGCCTACCTATCTACATCAACGGGAACCTATCCAAATATTAGCTCGCCGCCTCCCTATACCCCATAGACAATGCCGCCCATACATAGTATAATATTTAGAAGTGAAATTAAAGGAGGCATACTGATGATTAAACCATTAGGAAATAGAGTATTAATCAAGAAAGTTGAAGCAGAAGAAAAGACACAAGGTGGTCTTATCCTAACATCCACAGCTAAGGAACAACCTCAGGTTGCCGAAGTAGTAGCTGTAGGCCCTGGCACAGAGGACGAAAAGATGGAAGTGAAGGTTGGAGATAAGGTTATCTTTTCAAAATATGGCGGAACAGACGTTAAGTTTGAAGGCGAAGAATACACAATCATGTCACAGTCAGACATCCTTGCTGTAATTGAATAATTGGGAGGAGAAAATGGCAAAAGATTTACACTATGGCGAAGAAGCCAGAAGAAAACTACAGGCAGGCGTAGACAAGCTTGCAGATACAGTAAAGATCACCCTTGGACCTAAGGGCAGAAACGTGCTAATTGATAAGCAGTTCGGCTCACCTCTTATCACCAACGACGGTGTTACAATCGCAAGGGAAATCGAACTTGAAGATGAAGTTGAAAACATGGGTGCTCAGCTGGTAAAGGAAGTTGCCACAAAGACTAACGACGTAGCAGGCGACGGAACTACTACAGCAACACTTCTAGCTCAAATCATCATCAAGGAAGGATTTAAGAACGTGGCTGCAGGCGCAAACCCAATGGTACTTAAGAAGGGTATCCAAGGTGCAGTTGACGTAGCTGTTGAAGAAATCAAGAAGCTTTCACAAAAGGTAGAAACCAAGGATGCAATCGCAAACGTTGCATCAGTTTCCGCGGCAGATGAAGCCATCGGCTCATACATTGCAGACGCTATGGAAAAGGTAGGAAGAGACGGCGTTATCACCGTTGAGGAATCCAGATCCCTAGGCACTACCCTTGAAGTGGTTGAAGGTATGCAGTTTGATAGAGGCTACCTAAGCCCATACATGGCAACAGATGCAGAAAAGATGGAAGCTGTTCTTGAAAATCCATACATCTTAATCACAGATAAGAAGATCACTCAAATCGGCGAATTAGTTCCTCTACTTGAAGAGGTTATGAAGTCAGGAAGAAAGCTTCTAGTAATAGCTGACGAAGTTGAAGGCGAAGCTCTTGCAACTCTAGTAGTAAACAAGCTGAGAGGCGTAATCGACGTAGTAGCTGTAAAGGCTCCAGGTTTCGGCGACAGAAGAAAGGCTATGCTAGAAGACATCGCCATCCTAACTGGCGGTACAGTAGTATCTGAAGAACTGGGATACGTTCTATCCGAAGCTACAATCGACCTACTAGGCCAAGCTGGCACTATCAAGGTTAACAAGGAACAGACTGTAATAGTTAACGGCCTTGGCGACAAGAAGGAAATCGAGGACAGAATCGCTGCAATCAGAGCACAAGCTGAGGAACAGACTTCTGAATTTGAAATTGAAAAGCTAAACGAAAGACTTGCTAAACTTTCTGGCGGCGTTGCAGTTATCAAGGTTGGTGCTGCAACTGAAACAGAGCTAAAGGAGAGAAAGCTTAGAATAGAAGATGCTCTTAACGCAACTAAGGCTGCAGTTGAAGAGGGAATCGTAGCAGGCGGTGGTACTGCTCTTGCTAACGCAATCCCTGCAGTTGAAAAGTACGTTGAGACTCTAGCAGGCGATGAAAAGACTGGTGCAATGATCATCAGAAGAGCCCTAGAGGAGCCTGTTAGACAGATTGCAGTTAACGCTGGTTTTGAAGGAAGCGTAGTAATCGCTGAGGTTAGAGGCGCAAAGGCTGGCGTTGGATTTAACGCAGCAACAGAAGAGTACGTAGACATGATTCAGGCAGGAATCGTAGACCCTGCAAAGGTTACTAGATCAGCTCTTCAAAATGCAGCATCAGCATCAGCAATGCTTCTTACTACAGAAGCTGGAATCACTACAATCAAGGAACCTACTCCACCGGTTGCAGCAATGCCACCACAGGGAATGGGCATGATGTAAAGCTTTTAGAGGTCATTTCTATGGCCTCTTTTTAATCTAGAAATTATGGGGTATAATACCACCATAGGAGATAAGATATGAACTTTAACAAGAAAAACATCAAGACAATAATTCTAATTCTCTTCAGCGCAATTCTTTTCATGTGGCTACTTGAAAACATTGCAGGAGTTGGAAAGGCTTTAGGCGGCCTATGGAGCATGCTTACACCGTTCATCGTAGGCGCTGCAATCGCCTTCATCTTCAACGTTCCTATGAGGGGAATCGAGAATCTAATATTTAAAAAAGAAAGCAAGTTTAGGAGACCTTTAAGCTATGTGATTACCCTAGTAGTGGTGTTTGGTGTAATAACCTTCGCCCTATACGTAATCATTCCGCAGCTAGCTGACACAATGGTAGCTCTATCTAAGCAGATACCGCCAGCAATCGCGGCTCTTGGCGACTGGTACAACGCGAAGATCGCATCAATCGATGCCGTTAAGAACTTCACCTTCGACTTTAGCGATGTATCTAAGGACATGGTAGACTTCCTAAAGGATGGATCAGCCTCCTTAATCTCATCTGGATTTGGACTGATCACTGGAATCATTTCCGGCATAATATCCTTTGTCATCGGCTTCATCTTCAGCGTATACATCCTAATGCAAAAGGAATCACTTGCCGTTCAAGGAAAGAAGATAATCTACGCCCTATTCAAAGAGGAGAGGGCAGATAGAATCATGGAAGTACTAAAGCTTACCAACACCACCTTCTCCAGATTCATCTCAGGTCAGTGCGTAGAGGCAATAATAATATGGGTAATATTCTTCTGCTTCATGAGCATATTCAAGTTCCCATACGCAATGCTAATATCCATGACAATAGGCATATTCTCGCTGGTACCAATGATCGGAGCCCTTACTGCTGCTATAATTGGGGCCCTTCTAATATGCATCCAAAGTCCGCTTATGGCCCTGCTATTCCTAGTGATGTACGTGGTACTTCAGCAGGTAGAAGGAAACCTAATATATCCGCACGTAGTTGGAAATGCCGTAAAGCTTCCATCCATCTGGGTACTGTTTGGTGCCATCATGGGCGCTAAGCTAGGTGGCCTAGTTCCAATGCTAATAGCTATTCCACTATTCAGCGTAATCTATGCCCTATTCAGGACTTACGTATACGATAGGCTAGAGGCTAGAAAGGTACCGGCAGAAAAGTATGATTGATTACATTATTGGGTTAATACTTCTAGTCCTGGTAGCCCTTGCCATAAGGCACATAGTCTACCACAGAAAGAAGTGCAAATGCGGAAACTGCGCTGGATGTATGAAGGCAAATACTTGCAAAAATTTCAATAAATATGATGGCTAGCCCTTGAAAGTTAGCCATTTTTTTTATATAATAAATCAATTACATTATTAAAATTTTAGTTTAAATATATTAAAGGAGAAAGTAATGGCATACTATTTTGACGAACCATCAAGAACATTCAATGAATACCTACTAGTTCCTGGCTACTCCAGCAAGGAATGCAGAGTAGAAAACGTGTCACTAAAGACACCGGTAGTTAAATTCAAGAAGGGCGAAGAGCCTTCTTTATCAATGAACATTCCGTTAGTATCAGCAGTAATGCAGGCAGTATCCGATGATAAGATGGCTGTAGCACTAGCTAAAGAGGGCGGAATTTCTTTTATTTTTGGATCACAATCAATTGAAAGCCAAGCTGAAATGATCAGAAAGGTTAAGGCATACAAGGCTGGATTCGTAGAAAGTGATTCAAATCTAAAACCAGATCAAACACTTCAAGACGTTATCAACTTAAAGGCTGTGAAGGGACATTCAACAATCGCCATTACTGAAGATGGAACTGCTGAAGGTAAGGTAGTAGGCCTAGTAACTTCAAGAGACTACAGAGTTTCAAGAATGGACCTTAACACTCCAATCAGAGAGTTCATGACACCTTTCGATAAGCTGGTATACGGCAAGGCTGGCATCTCACTTTCAGAAGCTAACGACATCATCTGGGAGCACAAGCTAAACGCTCTTCCTATCATCGATGATGAACAGAGATTAACTCACTTCGTATTCAGAAAGGACTACGACTCACACAAGTCAAATCCTAATGAACTTTTAGACGCTCAAAAGAGATACATCGTAGGTGCTGGTGTAAACACTAGAGACTACGAAGAAAGAATCCCTGCACTAGTAGAAGCAGGCGTAGACGTTATCTGCCTAGACTCATCTGAGGGATATTCAGAGTGGCAAGCAGACACCATCAAGTGGGTAAGAGAAAAGTACGGCGACACCGTTAAGATCGGTGCTGGCAACGTAGTAGACGGTGAAGGATTTAGATATCTTGCTGATGCAGGCGCAGACTTTATCAAGATCGGTATCGGCGGTGGTTCAATCTGCATCACTAGAGAAACTAAGGGCATCGGCCGTGGACAGGCTACAGCAACCATCGACGTTGCCAAGGCTAGAGATGAATACTTCAAGGAAAAGGGAGTATACATTCCAATCTGTTCAGACGGCGGCATCGTTTACGATTACCACATGGTTCTTGCTCTTGCAATGGGAGCAGACTTCATCATGCTAGGAAGATACTTTGCTAGATTCGATGAATCCCCTACAGCTAAGCTTAACGTTAACGGAAGCTACGTTAAGGAATACTGGGGTGAAGGTTCAGCTAGAGCTAGAAACTGGCAGAGATACGACCTGGGCGGAGATCCTAGAATGAAGTTCGAGGAAGGTGTAGACTCATACGTACCTTATGCAGGTCCTCTACACGATAACGTAAACATTTCATTAACAAAGGTTAAGTCAACAATGTGCAACTGCGGAGCACTTACAATAAAGGAATTACAGGAAAAGGCAAAACTTACACTTGTATCTGCAACTTCAATCGTTGAAGGTGGAGCTCACGACGTAATTCTTAAAGATGCTTCAAACGGAATGAAATAGGAGGAAGAAATGGCAATTTCAAAGGAAAACACAAGGCCAGAAAGCATGGCTAGAATCAATACACCTGAGCTTGCAAAGGCTTTCATCGATGAACAGATCGCTGCAATCAAGGCTCAAGTAAAAGACGGTAAGGTATTACTTGCACTGTCTGGTGGAGTAGATTCATCAGTAGTAGCAGCACTAATCTCAAAGGCAATCGGCAGAAACCTAATCTGCGTTCACGTAAACCACGGACTTCTTAGAAAGGGCGAACCTGAACAGGTATGTGAAGTATTCGGCAAGGAATTCGATGCTGAATTAATCTACGTAGACGCTGTAGATAGATTCCTAGATAAGCTTGCAGGAGTAGATGAACCTGAAAAGAAGAGAAAGATCATCGGCGCTGAATTCATCGACGTATTCGCTGAAGAAGCTAGAAAGCTTGATGGCGTTAAGTTCTTAGGACAAGGAACTATCTATCCAGATATCCTTGAATCAGACGGAGTAAAGGCTCACCACAACGTTGGTGGTCTTCCAGAAGATTTCGACTTCGAACTAGTAGAGCCAGTTAAGTTCCTATACAAGGACGAAGTAAGATGCGTAGGAGACGCTCTTGGACTTCCTAAGGAAATGGTATATAGACAACCATTCCCAGGACCTGGTCTAGGCGTAAGATGCGTAGGCGCTATCACTAGAGATAGACTTGAAGCTTTAAGAGAAGCTGATGCAATCGTAAGAGAAGAAATAGGCAAACTACCAGAAGTTCCATGGCAATACTTCTGTGCAATCCCTGACTTCCAATCAACAGGAGTTAAGGACAGCAAGAGATACATGGGATGGGCTGTAGTAATTAGAGCCGTAAACACTGTAGATGCTGTTACAGCAACAGTACCAGAAATTCCATTCAACGTACTTTGCAAGATGAGAGACGAAATCATCGCAAAGGTACCTGGCGTAAACAGAGTTCTTTGGGACATCTCAGAAAAGCCAGTTGCAACAATCGAGTGGGAATA
>JAKSSK010000018.1 GCA_024403135.1 Clostridia bacterium | reverse complement strand
ATGACAGCTTCATGTTCAAACAGCTACTACTTCGATGGTATGCTGGTTGCAATGATCATGAGATACAACCCAGTTGGAACTATCGTAATGAGTTTCTTCTTCGGTATCATGGCAACAGGTGCAACAAACATGGAACTTATGTATGGAATTCCAAACCAGTTATACGACATCATCTTCGCTACAATTATCTTCTTAATGGCAGCAGAAAACGGCTTCAGCAAGTTTATTGAAAACAAAAAAACTCAGAAGGAAGCTGCTCAAAAGCAAGAAGCTAAGATTGGAAAGGAGGAAGCTAAGTAATGGATCAGATATCTCAAATTTTAAGATTTACATTAAGTAATGCTACTCCTGTAATTTTAGCAGCACTAGGCGGACTACTTACCGACCAGGCAGGGATATTGAATATCGGAATGGAAGGTATGATGCTAATGGGATGCTTCTTTGGCGTAGCCTTCAGCTTCCTGTTTGCAAGCTCCGGAGCAGGCGTAATTGCAGCAGTACTAATTGGAATCATCATGGGTCTATTCTTTGCCCTATTCGTAGTAAAGCTTAAATCCGATGAATTCATTATAGGTATGGCCCTAAACACATTTGCCAGCGGACTTACTGCATTCTTACTTCGTTCAGTATTCCATCAAACTGGTACATGGGCTTCAGACGAAATCATCGCACTTCCAAGAATCCACATTCCTGGAATCGAAGATATACCACTGGTTGGCAGTGTATTAAGCGGACAGTCAATCTTCGTATACGTGTCCTGGCTACTGGTATTCCTTGTATGGGCCTTCCTGTACAGAACCCCTTATGGTTTCTGGATGAGGGCTGCAGGTGAACATCCACAGGCACTAGAAACTGCAGGTGTAAGCCCTGTAAAGATGAAGGTCTGGGCAGCAGTAATATGCGGTATCCTTTGCGGAATCGCAGGTGCTCACCTATCCATGGGTAACATTCACATGTTCGCAGAAGACATGACAGCTAATAGAGGATTTATCGCCTTTGCTTGCGTAGTATTCGGCATGTCAAATCCTCCAAAGGTATTCCTAGCAGCATTGCTGTTCGGTTTCCTACAAGCAATTGGATTAAACCTACAAGCGTTTATTCCACCAGATATTACAGCAGCTATACCATACTTCGTAACTATCCTAATGCTGGTATACATTACAGTTTCAGCATCAGCTAGAAAGAAGAGAAGAGCAAAAGAATCTCTAGAAGCTCAAAAGGCTGCAAGAAATATATCTTAACCTCTAATTAAATATTAAACTAAGGCCTAAAGGATTTCCCTTTAGGCCTTTTTTATGTTACACTTCTTTAAGTGAGGTGGATTATATGAGAAAGAAAATTTTAGCAATTTTAATGAGCATCACAGTATGCTTTGTATTTACAGCATGTTCATCAGTATTTAACTACGATATGAGTCAGTACGTAAAGGTAGGAGAATACAAGGGACTAAAGTACGATGAAAGTAAACTTCAAGTTTCAAAGGCAGAGGTTGATAAAGCCATCAAGGAAGATCTTTCAAAGACCAGCGAGGCAAAGTGGGTCACTGAAGGAGTAGTAGAAGATGGTGATACAGTTAATATCGACTACTCAGGAGAAATGGACGGAAAGACCGCTGAAGGAACTGTAGCAGAAGATCAGGAACTTGAAATCGGATCAGGCAGCTTCATAGACGGCTTTGAATCAGGCCTAGTAGGAAAGAAGATAGGAGAAAAGGTAGTACTAAATCTACACTTCCCTAAGGAGTATCCTAACAAGCCTTCATACGCAGGAAAGGCTGTAGCCTTTACAGTTACCATCAACAAGGCAAAGAAGTCTGTTACACCAAAGCTTACAGATAAGTGGGTAAAGAAGAACACATCATTTGAAAGCGTAAAGGAATACAAGGCAAAGGTTAAGGATGACCTTTACCAGGAAAAGCTTCTTAGCGTAGGCTCAGGCCTTTTAGTAGCCCTTACAGATAAAGCAAAGATAAAGGCTTACCCAGATAAGGAACTAGATGCCCTTGTAGAGACAGCAGTATCATACTATAAGCAGCTTGCAGCTCAAAATAACACAACCTATGAAGACCTTCTTGCAGGACAGATGGGTATAGAAAAAGATGCCTTTGAAGCACAGCTAAAGGAAGAGGCAAAGACAGAAATAGGTCAGGAGCTAGTTGCATACTACATTGCAAAGAAGGAAGGACTAGAAGCTAAGAAATCAGATGTAAAGAAATATGTGGACGATCTAATCAAGGCTAACGGTCTAGACGACAAGGCATTTAAAAAGCAGACAGGTATGTCAAAGAGAAAATACATTAGAACATACAAAAATGACATCATGATCGCAATCACAGTTCAAAACGTAGAGAAGTTCCTAGTTGAAAATGGCAAATAAGAGACTTGCAAACCACAATATATAGGGATATAATATGTATGTTGGAAAATATATTGTGTTTAAAAAGGAGAATTTATTATGAGATGTCCATATTGTGGAAATGATGACACAAGAGTAATCGACTCAAGACCTACAGAAGAAGGTCAAGCGATCAGAAGACGTAGAGGCTGCGATAAGTGCCAAAAGAGATTTACAACTTATGAGAAGCTGGAAGAAAACATCATCATGGTTGTAAAGAAGGATAAGTCAAGAGAAGCCTTCGATAGAAACAAGCTTATCAACGGCATTCTAAAGTCATGCGAAAAGAGACCAGTTTCAGTAGCAGACGTAGAAAACCTGGTTTTAGACATTGAAAAGCAGATCAACAATACCATGGAAAAGGAAGTTGACTCCACAGTCATCGGCCAAATGGTAATGGATAGACTTAAAGAGCTTGACGAAGTAGCATATGTAAGATTTGCTTCTGTATATAGACAGTTCAAGGACGTATCAACATTCATCAAGGAAATAGAAAATCTAATGGGGGCAAAGTAATGGCAAGAATAACTATAGCTATTGATGGCCCAAGCGGTGCAGGAAAGAGCACCATCGCAAAGCTGGTTGCAAAGAAACTTGATTTAGATTACATAGATACTGGAGCAATGTATAGAGCCGTAGGATACAAGATGCTAAAGGAAGGCATCCCTATGGTTGAGGATGAAACCCTAGCAGAAATGCTAGATAGAACTACCATCGACTTTTCAAAGGGCGATACTATCCTAGATGGACAGGTGGTTTCAGGCCTTATCAGGACCCAGGAAATATCTAAGGCAGCTTCAGACTGCTCAGCATTTGCCACAGTAAGAAAGAAACTGGTAGAGCTTCAGCAGGCCATGGGAAAAACCAAGAACGTGATCATGGACGGCAGAGACATCTGTACAGTAGTATTAAAGGACGCACCATATAAATTCTATTTAACAGCATCAGAAGACGAAAGAGCTAGAAGAAGACATAAAGAACTAGTTGAAAAGGGTGAAGACATCACCTTTGAAAAGGTCTTAGCTGATATAAAGGAGAGGGACTATAACGACTCCCACAGAGCCGTAACTCCTCTAAAGCAGGCAGAAGATGCGCTGCTTATCGACTCATCTAACATGACCATAGATGAGGTGGTAAATTTCATATGTGATAGAGTAAACTCCCGCTAGGGAGTTTTTCTTTATGGCTTGAAATTTGAATGTTTAAATGCTACAATATAATGTGATATTTTGTGCGAACTTTTTGGCTGGAGTTGGACAAAAGGGGAGAAAAATGCACATAAAAGAACTGCCTTTAGATGAAAGGCCAATAGAGAAAGCCATAAAGTATGGACTGGATAAGCTGAGCAACGTAGAACTGCTTGCCTTGATCATCCATACAGGCACCAAGGAAAGATCTGCCAAGGAACTTGCAGAGGAAATCTTATCCAAGGATAAGGATGGAATTAGACACCTTGCAAACTGCGAGGTGGAGGAATTGGAAGAACTTGAAGGAATAGGGCCAGCCAAGGCCGCAAGAATCCTAGCATCCGTTGAGCTAGGCAAGAGGGTGGCAAACTGGACAGGACCAGAAAGGTACATAAGGTCATCGGAAGATGCAGCGGACCTTCTCATGGAGGACATGCGCTACCTGATGAAGGAATTCTTCAAGGTCATACTTCTTAATTCCAAGGGCAAACTAATTACAGTGGATACGGTATCGGTAGGAGAACTAAACGCAGCCTCCGTTCACCCTAGAGAGGTTTTCAGCAAAGCCATTAAAAGGGGAGCAGCTGCCATTGTACTAGCCCACAATCATCCCAGCGGAGATCCCACCCCAAGCAGCGAGGACATCAATACCACGAAGAGACTAATCGAAGTAGGAAGTCTAATGGGTATCCCTGTGCTTGATCACGTAATTATTGGGGATGGCAAGTTCTCTAGCTTACGTAGGCAAAGATTATTTTAATTAATATATGGAGGGAAAATATGTCATTTAAACTAGGTAAATCAAAAGACATGGGTATCGACCTAGGTACTGCCAACACTTTAATCTTCGTTAAAGATGAAGGCATCGTACTAAACGAACCAACAGTAATTGCAAAGAACAACAACACAGGAGAAATCATTGCAGTAGGCAAGGAAGCTAAGGAAATGATCGGTAAGGCACCTGAATCAATTTCTGTAGTTAGACCTTTAGAGGAAGGTGTAATCAGCGATTTCGATAGAACAGCAGATATGCTAAAGACTTTTATCGAGAGAGTAGTACCTGCAAAGAAGTTCTCAGGTTTTAGAGTAGCCGTAGGAGTACCTAGCGGTGTTACAGAAGTAGAAAAGAGAGCTGTAGAAGAAGTAGTAAGAAGCATGGGAGCAGTAGAGACATACGTGCTTGAAGAACCTATGGCTGCAGCTATAGGGGTAGGCCTTCCAGTAGATGGAACTACAGGCTGCATGATCGCTGACATCGGCGGCGGCACTACAGACATCGCAGTAATTGCACTTGGCGGCGTAGTAGCAAGCACATCAATTAGATATGCAGGAGATAAGCTAAACGAAGCCATCATCCTATACATGAGAAAGAGACATGCCCTTTACATCGGAGAAAAAACAGCAGAAGAACTGAAGAAGGGAATCGGCTGCGCTGCACTAAACGAAGATGAATCAGGCAAGGAAATCATCGAAACTATGAATGCTTCAGGAAGAGACATCATCTCAGGACTTCCTAAGACATTAGAAATAACAAACAAGGATCTTATGATTGCACTAGGAGAATCTGTAGACGTAATCGTAGATGGAGTAAAGGCTACAATTGAAAAGACACCTCCAGAAATTGCAGCAGACGTCGCTCAAAACGGTTTAGTTCTATCAGGTGGTGGTGGCCTACTTAAGAACCTAGACAAGGTAATCACAGACCGTACAGGCATCAAGGTTACAATTGCTGAAAACGCTTATGAAGCAGTAGCACTTGGAACTGGAAAAGGTCTTGAAGATATTGAAAAGCTAAAACAGTACGCTATGAGTAAGAGGAGAATAAGATATTAATAATGAGATGGATTCGTGATCACAAATTAATATCAATTTTAATAGTAGTCATCCTGGTAACCACTGTGCTTTTAATCTTCGCAGTGGACTCCAAGGGAGTTGGAAACAGGTCTACAAGCCTGGTTAACAGCGTAGTTACAACCATCGAAAAGCCTTTCATCGCAATAGGTGAAGGAATTTCCGAGAGGGCCGAAAACATCTTTAATGCTGGAACCCTTAGAGAGGAAAACGAAAAGCTAAAGGAAGAGAATGCCCTTTTAAAGGCTAAACTTAGAGCAAACTCCATAAAGCAGAGCGACCTTAGAGAGTTGAAGAACCTGGCAAAAGCCCTGAACTACTCATTTGTAAACACAAAGAATATCGCCACTGGCGACATCATATCCTATGACGGTACTAACTGGACAAATATCTTCACTATCAACATAGGAACCAACGATGGGGTAGCGGTAAACGATACCGTTGTATATGGAGATATGCTGGTTGGAAGAGTTTCAGACGTAGGCAAGAACTGGGCAAAGGTAACATCCTTAATAGATGAATCTTGCGATGCCAGCTTTAGAGTAGTTAGAAACGAGAAACTGGTTGGAGTTTTAACCTCCGCAGAAAAGGGAGAGCTAAAGGGCTTCATGCTTGATGGAAAGACATCCATCATCGTAGGGGACAAGATAGTAACCACAGGTATGGGTCTATACCCTAGAGGCCTTGAAATTGGTACAATCTCCAAGGTTTCATTCGACAGCGATAGCAAGTTAACAGAGGTAAACGTAAGACCTTCAGTAACCTTCTCTAGCTTGCAGAAAGTATCGGTGATCAGATGATACTAACTAGAACAAAGGTAATAATCCTATTTGCTGTAGCGTTTATACTTCAGCCGTTTATAGGGGCGTTATTTGGACTATCAAACTTTGGGCCAAACCTATTACTATGTCTTTCATCCATACTGTTAGTCCTTTATCACGACAGCCCACTAATCTGGGGAATGTCCATAGGACTAGGCCTGGTATATGACATATGCTACTCGGCCACCTTAGGAGTAGCGACCATTGGAATTTTAGTTTGCATGTTAGGAGTGCTTGTGGTAAGGTACTTCTTCTACCTAGACAACATACTTTTAGTTCCAATACTAACGGCCATAGATTCACTTGGTTTCAACCTGGTAAAGTGGTTAATTTCCCACAGCCAAGGCAGTATATATACCTTTGGATATATGCTAAAGTATTCACTTTTGGATTTCATAGGCAACGGAATTGCCCTATTAATCATGTACTTTATTCTTAACAAATATTTGGTTAAGCACAAAAACGATCAGAAAATGTATTAAAGGTAAAAATGAACAAATTTTTTGAATCAAGATTTTACAAAATTACAATATTAATCGTTATCCTAATCTCAATTCTTGCGGTTAGGCTTTTTGTGTTGACCGTTTTACAGCACGGTAAGTGGCAGGCAGAGGCACAGACTCAAAGCATTGAAACCATCTATACATCTGCTCCTCGTGGAGACATATTGGACAGAAATGGTATAGTGCTAGCTACCAGCAAGCAGATATTCAATGTCACATTTAACTCCAGCAACCTGACCACAAAGGAAATCAATGATTCAACATATAACCTTATAAAGATTCTGGAAAGCAATGGTGAAAAGTACACCTACGATTTTCCAATCAAAAGGGCAAAGAACGGCTCCCTATACTTTTCATTTGAAAGCAAGATAAACAAGTGGTTAAAGAGCGTATCACTACCTACCAGCTACACAGCTGAGCAGACATTTACTGCACTTAGGGAAAGATACAATATTGATCCAACCATAGATAGATACGAAGCATATGATCAGCTGGAAAAGAAGTACAATCTGGACATCCCAATCAACGTCAAGCGTATGAAGTATACAGACGATTTAAATAGGGAGAACTTCCTAATCCTATTCGGATGGCCAGAGTCAGAGGCAGTAAAGAAGATTACTGCAAGCCAGTGCTTCAATCAACTTAAAAAAGACTTTGAGATAGATAGCAGTCTATCAACAGAAGATGTATTAAAGATCTTAAATATTAGATACAAGATAAAGCAACAGGGATTCATGAGATATATGCCTGTTACAATTTCCAAGAACGTTGGAAAGAAGACCATAACATATATTTCAGAGTATTCAGCTAACCTACCTGGAGTAGAGGTTGTTTCAGAGACAGAGAGAGTCTATCCAAAGGGAAGACTTGGATCACATATCCTAGGATACATGGGAAGCATCTCAGACTCAGAAATGGACTACTACGTAGGACAGCTGGGATATGAGATATCGGACCTTGTAGGTAAGGCCGGAATAGAATCTGCCTTTGAAGAAAAGCTTAAAGGCAAGGATGGACAAAAGGTAATCAAGGTAAACTCAGCAGGCGAGTACATCGATACCATTAGCGAAACCAAGGCTAAGAAGGGAAGCGACGTTTACCTGACCATAGATTCAAAGCTGCAAGCGGACGTGGAGAGAACCTTAGAGGGCATCGTCCATGCAGTTGCTAGTGGAACTAGCTTTAACGGAAAGTACACACATCTAGGAACTAACGGTTGCGGAAGCTGTCAAAGCGGAGCCATCGTAGTACTAGATGTTAAGACCAGCGATGTGCTTGCAATGGCAAGCTATCCAGACTACGATCCTAACAAGTTTGCAGACGGAATTTCAGACAAGGATTGGAAGGCAGTGCAGAGCAAGAATCCTAGAGATTCACTATCACCAACCCCTCTATATTCCCTTGCAACTTCAACAGCCGTTCAGCCAGGTTCAACATTTAAACCTATCACATCAATCACAGCCCTAAGATGCGGTCTAAATCCTAACAGGACCATCTACGACGGCGGATACATTGAGATAGGTGATAGAACATTCGGCTGCGACTCATGGAATAACTACGGAGGAAGCCACGGCAGTGAAACACTTCCTCTTGGAATACAGAACTCATGTAACTACTACTTCTACTGCATAGGCACAGGTAAGGACTACAACACCGGTGCTTCCCTAGGATACAAGATCACCACTCAGGATCTAATGGACACAGCAGCAGACTTCGGACTTGGAGAAAAGACAGGTATCGAACTTCCTGAAGTAGTAGCAGACCTTCCATCAGAGGAAACAAAGCTTCAAAACACAAAGATTTCCCTATGGACATACCTATACAACAACGCAAGAAGCATATTCCCTAAGAAGGTTGCAGATAACTACGACGACCTTTCAAAGGAGATAGATAAGATCTGTAGCTGGATGGATCAAAATCCTGAAAGAGATGAGATCAGCGATAGAATGAAGAAGCAGACAAGCGTTAAGAAGAGCAAGGTGGAAAGCCTGACAGACGTAATAAAGTATTCATACTTTAACTACTCACAGTGGACACTTGGAGACTCATTCAACCTTTGCATAGGACAAGGTGACGACGCCTTCACACCACTTCAGATGGCAAGATACGTTGCCACACTGGCAAACGGTGGTACTCTTAACAAGGTCAGCATCGTAAAGAATATCGAGCATGAGGGAATCACTCAAAAGCCAAAGGGCAAGAACCTAAATCTTAACAAGAAGGATTTATCCTACGTATATGATGGAATGCACAGAGTAACCACAAACGGTACACTGGCAGGTGTATTTGCTGGATTCCCAATCAAGTGCTGCGGCAAGACAGGTACTGCAGAAAGACACGGAGCTGTTCAGCCAAAGAACGAAGTAAAATACGTAAGGAGCCATCTATCCTCATTCACATCCAAGGTTTCCTGGTCACAGGTCGAGAAGTGGATGAAGAAGCTGATGAAGTCAGATCCTAAAACATACCCTGATAAGAATTCAGCAGTAGATGATGCTTTAATACAGGCAAGTAACGGCAAGGTTAGCCAGGCAATGATAGACTCATACAAGGGTACATATGAGCCTTTCGCATGGACAATATGCTTTGCTCCAGCAGACGATCCACAGATCGCCGTAGTAGTAATGCTGGTTCAAGGTAAGTATTCATACAACGCAGGTATAGCTGCAAGAGAGGTAGTAGGATCATACTTCCTAGGACAGAAGAAGAGCTACACTACCTTCAGCAACGAGACAAAGATTAACTAAGGAGAAAAAATATGGGTAAGTCATATTTAATTACATCTGGAAAGGGCGGAACAGGAAAGAGCATGTTCAGCGTAAACATGGGATATACCCTGGCGGACAAGGGCTTTAGCGTAGTTCTAATAGATCTTGATATGGGCATGAGATGTCTAGACCTTTATCTGGGCCTTGAAAACAACATAGTATACGATTTATCCGATGTTTTAAAGGGAGTATGCAGAATAAAGCAGGCCATGGTAAAGGATAGAAAGTATCCAAACCTATTTCTAATTCCTGCACCACCTGAAAGGGATAATGGAGAAATCACGCCACTTCACCTAAAGGTGCTGGCAGATAAGCTAAAGGAAAAGTTTGACTACGTAATCATTGATGGACCTGCAGGTAATGACGATAACCTAGTTATAGCATCGGCAGGTGCAGATGAAGCTATAATAGTTACTACGCCAGAGTACGCTTCAGTAAGGGATGCGGATTTGATGGCAAAGAACCTAGCAAAGCTTGGATTTGAAAAGGTAAACTGCGTGGTAAACAAGGTGGATGCACAGCTAATTGAAGATGGCTTTGCTCCAAGCCTTTCAGAGATAAATAGACAGCTTAAGATGGAAGTAATTGGTCTAATTCAAAAGGATGACAACATTCATATTTCGACCAACATTGGAGTTCCAATCTGCTGTAAGCCAGACACATACATAAAAGAAAATTTCGATAACATCGTTAAAAGGATAGAATAGAATAAAAAGGGACGGTTCTTTTTTCTTTTTTATGAAAAAAGAACCGTCCCTTTTTCTTATTTATACAAAATTGCTGAACTCTGTTTGAAGTTTATATTGTTGGAGTGGTAACTTACGTTGACCACCATGGCTATTGCAAGCATGTTAGATAATATTGATGATCCTCCAAGGCTCATAAACGGCAGGGTGATACCTGTTACAGGCATGATTCCCATAGTCATAGCAATGTTTTCAAAGGCCTGGAATAAGAACATACCGATAACGCCAACCACTATTAGAGCACCGTACATGGTGCTTGTTTCCTTTATCACCCTTGTAAGCCTGTAAAGCAGGAAGGCGAATAAAAGGATAACAAGTAGGCCGCCTAAAAAGCCCAGTTCTTCGCAGATTACGCTGAAGATGAAGTCGGACTTTGCTACAGGTATGAAATCCAGTTCCTTTTGAAGGCCGTGGAACAGCCCCTTCCCAAAGAAACCTCCTGAACCTATGGCAATCTTTGATTCAAATACCTGATAGTTACCTGCAAGGCTTAGGTTTGAAGGATGTAGGAAAGCCTCGATTCTTTCTTTCTGGTAGTCAGCTAAGAACCTGTATGCCACAGGAATTGCAGCAAGCACAAGTAGCATGAACTTTCCAAGTACTCCGTAGTCAATGCCTGCAAAGAAAAGCATTGCAAGCCAGATAGCTGCAAATACAAGGGCAGATCCTAAGTCTTCCTTTAGGACAATGACGATGATCGGTGCTGCAACTATGGCAGATTTTATCAGGCCTCTAAAGCTGTGCAGTTCATTTCTATGGCTTTCAAAGTAGCTGGCCATTATGAGAATGAAAAGTAACTTTACGAACTCGGAAGGCTGCAGGGTTGTGATGCCTAGGTTGATCCAAGCCCTTGAACCAAACTGCTCAATACCTAGTCCTGGAACGTATACGGAAAACAGCAGTACTATTGCTGCGATGTACATATACTTCTCAAGACCTAAAAAGCTCTGGTAATTTATCCTTAGAAGGGCGATGATCAGGATGAAACCAAGTATATAACATCCGCCCTGAACAATAATATCTCTGGTGACATGGAAGGTGCCGTCAAACTCGGTACTTCCTATCATGGTGATGGATATTATGCCTAGGATAAAAATCACCAAAAGCAGCATTTTATCTATTGAATTGTATATAGAAGTTAGTCTGTTCATAAGTAATTAATATGATACCACCTAAAGGTAAAATTTTCTACATTTTTTTTATAAAATCGTTTCATATTTCAACATTTTGTAGTATTATATATATGTATATTTTTATCAAGTTTTTATGAAATTCACATATGTTTTAGATAATGCCAAAATTCAATAAAGGAGGTGCTTTATGCAAGGAACAATACTTTACATTGTTATTGGAGTAATTGCCTTAGTCCTTGGACTATTGATCGGATATATTTATCGTAAAAATGTAGGCGAAAAGACAATCGGAAGTGCTGAGCAACTAGCTAAGAACATGATTCTAGACGCTGAAAACAAGTCCGAAACAATTAAGAAAGAAATCATCTTAGAAGCTAAAGAAGAAGCTCACAAGATGAGAAATGATGTTGATGCAGAGATCAGAGAAAGAAGAGCTGAAATTCAACGTCAAGAAAGAAGACTTATTCAAAAAGAAGAAACAATCGACAGAAAACTGGAAAATATCGAAAAGAAAGAAGAAGGCATTAATAGGCAGGAACAAAGTTTAAACGATAGAAAAGCAGATCTTGATAAAAAGATTGCAAAGCAAACTGAAGAGCTGGAAAGAATTTCAGGAATCTCAGTTGAAGAGGCAAAGGCCATCTTACTAGCCAACACTGAAAAGGAAGTTAGACATGATGCATCAATCATGATCAAGCAGATTGAAGCGAAGGCAAAGGAAGAGGCAGATAAGAAAGCAAAGGAAATCATTACTGGAGCTATTCAAAGATGCGCAGCAGATCACGTCGCTGAAAGTACAGTTTCAGTAGTAGCTCTTCCAAACGACGAGATGAAGGGAAGAATCATCGGCCGTGAAGGAAGAAACATCAGAGCAATAGAAACACTAACAGGAATCGACCTTATCATCGACGATACACCAGAAGCAGTTATCGTATCAGGATTCGATCCAGTTAGAAGAGAAATTGCAAGACTATCTCTAGAAAAGCTAATCGTTGATGGAAGAATCCATCCAGCTAGAATCGAAGAGATGGTAGAAAAAGCTGAAAGAGAAGTTAACGCTATCATCAAGGAAGAAGGAGAACAGGCAACTTTCGAAGTTGGCATCTACAACCTTCACCCTGAACTAGTCAAGTTACTAGGTAGGTTAAAATACAGAACTTCATATGGACAAAACGTTCTAAAGCATTCAGTAGAAGTTGCTCACCTAGCAGGACTTATGGCTTCAGAACTTGGACTAGACGTTAAGCTGGCAAAGAGAGCTGGTCTACTACACGATATCGGTAAAGCCCTTGACCACGAGTTTGAGGGAACTCACGTAGACATCGGTATCGAGGTACTAAAGAAGTACAAGGAATCAGAAGCTGTAATAAACGGCATGGCAGCTCACCACGGTGACTACGAGCCACAGAGCATGGAAGCAGTTTTAATCGCTGCAGCAGATGCCCTTTCAGCAGCAAGACCTGGTGCTAGAAGAGAAACCCTTGATGCATATATTAAGAGACTTGAAAAACTAGAAGACATAGCAAACACTACTCCTGGAGTAGACAAGTCATTTGCTATCCAAGCTGGTAGAGAAATTAGAATCATTGCTAAGCCTGATGAAATGAACGACGAGGATATCGTATTACTAGCAAGAGAGATTTCAAAGAAGATTGAATCTGAGCTTGAATACCCTGGTCAAATCAAGGTCAATGTGGTTAGAGAAACCAGAGCAATCGATTACGCTAAATAAAAATCCTATGGGACAGCAAGGCTGTCCCTTTTGTATCGTAAAGACATGAACTTATCACTAAAACAAGAAGACAAACAATTCTATAAGGAACTTCTTACCATAGCAATACCTGTAATGGTGCAGCAGCTAATCATAGTTGCGGTGCAGCTATGCGATACCATCATGGTAGGAGCTTTAGGTGAAGAGGCCCTAGCAGCAGTAGGAGCAGCAAACCAGATATTCATAGTCTACATAGACTCCATCTTTGGATTCCTATCTGGGGTTGCCGTTTTCAGCGCTCAGTACTGGGGTATTAGAGACCTAAAGGCACTTAGAAGTCTTCTTGGACTTGGATATGGCTGCGTCTTCATATTCGGTGCCATCGCCACAGTATTGGTATACTGGCAGGCTGAATTCTTAATAGGGCTGTTCACAGCAGACCATTTGGTAATAGCCTTAGGAGTAAAGTACATCAGGATTGCCGTATTCACATACCTGGTAGGCGCCCTTACCTTTGTAATATCATATAACTCCAGGGTAATAGCCATGTTAAAGTGGCCGACCATCATAAATGCCCTTGCGGTAGCACTTAACATATTCCTAAACTGGGTATTGATCTTCGGACACCTGGGATGCCCAAGGCTTGGAGTAGAGGGTGCAGCAATAGCAACACTGATTGCTAGAATAATCGAGTTCATCCTTACAATGGTCTACGTATATACATCGAAAGGTCATCCTCTTAGGGCTTTAGTAAGGGAGATGAAGTTTACTAAGAAGATGCTAAAGGATGTATTTAAGACAGCAATACCTGTAGTGTTAAACGAGGTGCTTTGGGTATTATCCTTTACAGCAACCTTTGCAATATATGGAAAGATATCTGCGGTAGCCCTTGCAGTAGTTCAGGTAGCCATGACTGTAACTGACGTGTTCCAGGCAATATATACAGGCCTATGCAACGGATGCACCGTAATAATCGGTCAGGCCCTTGGAAGAGGAGAAAGGGATATGGGCTATCAGTACGGCAAGAGATGCCTAAAGATCGCATGCGTTTTAAACGTCATATGCACCTTAGCTCTAATACTTTTAAGAGGACCAATCATAGGAATATATACATTCCCAGAGGAAACAAACATACTTTTATCGCAGACACTTTTGGTATATGCCATAGCAATAACACCAAAGATGCTAGCTTACGTATACATCTGCGGAATACTTAGACCAGGTGGAGATACTGTCTGGTCAGCATTCTTCGACGCTGGAGTAAACTGGGTAGTACAGGTTCCAATGGCATACATAAGCGTAGTAGTATTAGGATTACCACTTCCTACCTGCATCATACTTGTAGCCTGCGCAGACGGAATAAAGACCATCTGTTGCCATATGAGGTACAGGTCTAAAAAGTGGATTAACGTATTTACAGGAAGATAAAAATGGAAATATATCTAGACAATTCTGCCACCACAAGGCAGCACGATGAAGTAACTGAAAAGATGAGTGAAATCATGAAGGAATGCTACGGCAACCCTTCATCCCTTCACAGAATGGGACTAGACGCAGAAAAGGTTGTAAAGGAAGCAAGAAAGAATCTAGCCTCATCAATTGGCGCAAGCCCTGAGGAAATCTTCTTCACATCCTGCGGAACAGAGTCAGATAACACAGCTCTTTTCGGAAGCTTAAAGAAAAACAAAAGAAAGATAATAACTACTAGGGTAGAGCATCCTGCAATCCTTGAGCCTTGCAAGAGACTGGAGGAAATGGGATACGAGGTATCATACCTAGATGTAGATAGAGACTGCAACATATCCCTTGATCAGCTTAAGTCTTTCCTAACAGAAGATACAGCCCTAATATCCGTAATGGCTGTAAACAACGAGGTGGGTAAGATATTTCCTCTAAAGGAAATAGCAAAGATAAGAGACCAGGTGGATAAGAGCATACTCCTTCATACAGACGCAGTGCAAGCCCTTGGCAAGATGGATTTAAAGGTTAGCGGCGTAGATTTAATGTCTGCTAGCGCCCACAAGATTCACGGTCCTAAGGGAATGGGAATGCTTTACGTAAGGCAGGGAGTAAACATAAAGCCATATATCCTTGGAGGCGGCCAGGAAAAGCACTTTAGATCAGGCACGGAAAACGTACCAGCAATAGCAGGCTTTGGCCTTGCAGCAAAGATGGCAGAGCCCGTAGATCCTAGCCTAAAGGAGTACCTAAAGAAAGGCCTTTTAGACGGACTAGATGATATACTTATTAATAGCCCGCTGGATAGCATTTCCTCAATCCTAAACGTAAGCTTTTTAGGAACTAGGGGAGAGGTAATCCTTCATAGCCTAGAGCAGGAAGGAATCTACGTTTCAACAGGAAGCGCCTGCTCATCCAACAAGGCGGCCAAGGGAAGCCACGTTTTAGAGGCTATGGGACTATCCTTTAAGGAGATTGAAGGGGCAATTAGATTTAGCTTTTCAAACTACAACACCTTAGAGGAGATGGACTACGTATTAGATAAGACAATTAACGCAGTAAAGCGTTTTAGAAAATTAGGAGCATTTAGATAATGAACGAACAGAACATACTTATCGTTAGGTGCGGCGAGGTCGCACTTAAGGGACTTAACAAGCCATACTTTGAGAGAATGCTTGTAGATAGAATAAAGAGAAACCTAAGGGAATTTGACGGTGTAGACGTTAAAAGACACGAGGGCCTTATCTACGTAAGGGCGGATAAGAACCTGGACATGGAAAAGATCACAAGGCAGATTTCAAAGGTATTTGGAGTAGCATCCATATCTCCAGCTGTAGAGGCTGAGTCAAACCTAGATGCCATAGGGGAAGCTGCAGTAGAGTACATGATGAACCTAATTGAAACTAAGGGCATCAAGACCTTCAAGGTTCAGGCAAAGCGTGCAGACAAAAACTTCCCAATTAAGTCACCTGAAATTGGTAGAATCATTGGAGCAAAGATTTTAATTGGCTGCAAGGTTTTAAAGGTAGATGTACATGAACCTGACTGCCTGCTTTACGTAGACGTGCGCCACGATAAGTCATATATATACATGGACAAGATTCAAGGCTTTGGAGGACTTCCTCTTGGAACAAACGGCAAGGGAATGATCCTTCTATCTGGAGGAATAGACTCTCCTGTTGCAGCATTCATGATGGCAAAGCGTGGCATGGTTCTTGAAGCTGTACATTTTCACTCATACCCATACACCAGCGAAAGGGCTAGGGAAAAGGTGGAAGAGCTAGCAGGTATCATCGCTTCATACACAGGTAGATTTAAGATGCATGTAATTAACCTTCTTCCAATACAGGAGCAGATTGTTCAAAACTGCCCAGAAGAGGAGACCACTATCCTTGTTAGAAGGTTCATGATGAGAATAGCAGAAGAGATAGCAAAAGAAACTGACTGCATGATGTTAATAACTGGCGAAAACTTAGGACAGGTTGCAAGCCAGACAGCAGAAGCCCTTGTGGTTACAGATTCCTGCGTAAGTAAACCTATAATGAGGCCACTAATTGGCATGGATAAGATAGACATAATGGATAAGGCCAAGGAAATTGGAACCTACGAAAAGTCCATAGAGCCTTACGAGGACTGCTGCACAGTATTTTTACCTAAGCACCCTACTACAAAGCCTAAACTTGAAAAGATCATACAATCCGAGTCAAAGCTAGATGTAGAAGGCCTGGTAAGGGCTGCTGTAGAAAAGGACGAGGTAGTAATAATTAGAGGTGAATAATGTCGACATTTTTTATCAAGGGAAAGAAGAAGGAAGGGCAGACCCTAGACCAGCAGGTCTTTGGAAAGTTTAAAATAGAGTCTAGAGGCGAAGTAGAGGACTATATGTCCTGGCAGGACCGCTGGATGATGGACGAAAGGCTTAAGATGCCAGACATGGATGAAGAGGCCCTTTTAAAGAAGTACCCACTGCTTGGTCAGGAGTACGAAGTTTTAACTGGAACCATCACAGATGTTATGATGAAGCAAATAGATGAAGATGGATACATCGGTCACGTTTACATGGACCCAGATAAGAAAAAAGTAAAACAGGTGCAAATTTACGCACATAAGGATTTTCTGAAATGACAACTTTAGAACTGATCATACTTGGAATTGGCCTTGCAATGGACGCGGCATCCGTTACGGTGGCTAACGGTATGGTATATAAAAACTTAAGAAGAAGAGACTATCTTTTGATGCCAATATTCTTTGGCTTCTTCCAGGGACTTATGCCGGTGATAGGGTACTATGCAGGAAGCCTTTTCGCATCCCTCATCACCAAGTACTCAGGTATAGTAATATTCCTAATCCTTGGAGCAATAGGTTCTAAGATGGTATACGATAGCTTTAAGAAGGATGAAGAAAAGAAGGGCGGAGAAAAGCTAACCCTGATGGTTCTGTTTTTACAGGCCATCGCAACCAGCATCGATGCCTTTGCTGTAGGGGTAGGCTTTGTGGCAGCAGGAGTAAACGTATTCACATCTTCTGCAATAATAGCTATTACCACATTTATCATAGTTATCGGGGCTGTGTTTATCGGAAAGAAGTTTGGAAATATATTTGAGAATAAGGCTCAGGCTATAGGCGGAATCGTACTTATCGCCATAGGAATAAAGGCCTTGATATAAGGAGAAAAGATGAGAGTAGACGGAAGAGAAAATGATCAGATTAGACCTGTTAAGATAACCAATCACTATCTTATGAGTCCAGCAGGAAGCGTTTTAATTGAGATGGGAAACACAAAGGTTATCTGCACAGCATCGGTAGATGAAAAGACTGCGCCACACCTAATTGGCACAGGTAAGGGCTGGGTAACAGCGGAGTATTCAATGCTGCCAGGCTCCACAGGAACTAGAAAGAAGAGAGATAGAAACGGCAAGGTGGACGGAAGATCTGTAGAAATACAAAGACTTATCGGTAGAAGCCTTAGATCCGTTGTAGATATGGATAAGCTAGGAGAAAAGTCAATCCTAATAGACTGCGACGTAATCCAGGCAGACGGCGGCACTAGAACAGCTTCAATTACAGGAGCCTTCGTTGCAATGGCGGAAGCCATGAAGTGGATGAAGGACCAGGGCATGATAGAAGAAATCCCAGTAACAGGCTACGTTTCAGCTGTAAGTGTAGGAATATGCGGTGAAGATAGAATTTTAGATTTATGTTACGCTGAGGACTCAAAGGCTCACGTTGACATGAACCTTGTAATGACAGATAAGGGCGAGTTCATCGAAATCCAGGGAACTGGTGAAGAGGCACCTTTCACAAGGGAAGATTTATCTACTCTTTTAGAACTAGGAATGAAGGGCTGCTTTGAATTACACCAAAAGCAAAAGGAAATCACAGGAGAAATCTAATGGAAAAACTAATCGTTGCATCACAAAATAGAAAGAAGATAAAGGAACTTAACGCCATCCTTTCAAAGCACGGCTATGAGCCGGTGGCAAGGGATGATGCGGGCCTTCCAACATTTGAAATTGTGGAAGACGGCACTACATTTGAGGAGAACTCATACAAGAAGGCCTACGAGATAATGAAGGTGTCAGGCAAGGTAACCATAGGTGATGATTCAGGCCTTATGATAGATGCTCTAGGCGGAGAACCAGGCATCTACTCATCAAGGTACGCAGGAGAAGACTGCGACGACATGAACAATAACCTAAAGGTTTTGGAAAAGCTAAAGGGAGTTCCTTATGAAGAAAGGACTGCAAAGTTCGTAACAGTAATCACCATGTGCTATCCAGATGGAAAGACCATCGTAGCTAGAGGTGAATGTAAGGGGCACATCGCTTTAGACTTCATGGGAGAAGGAGGATTCGGATACGATCCAATCTTCGTACCTGAAGGCTACGAAAACTCCTTTGCACAGCTAGGCACAGATTTTAAGAATACAATTAGCCATAGAGCTAGAGCTTTAGAGATTTTAGATAAGAAGTTAAATGAAGAAAAGATTTAAAAACATTTTCAAAATTGGATATGCCAAGTGGTGGGATCCCTACTACCAAGGATTCGCCGCACAGATGGCTTTCTTCTATATACTGTCCATAGTACCCCTTATTGGTGTGCTATCCCAGGTACTAGGTCTATTCGATATTTCCGTAGACTACCTGAGGGAGTTCATCAGCCAGTATGTAAAGTTTGAGGTTGCAGAGATACTCACCGAGTACCTTCAGTCTTCAAACAACGGCTTTACTGGAGTGGTGATGGCTTTGATTGCCATTTGGGCAGCGTCAAGAGGTCAGTTTGCCTTTGGTAGAATAGCAAACTACACCATGACAGGAGGAAAGACTACAGGAGGCTACTTCAAGGAAAGATTTAGAGGAGTGCTCAACCTGGTTATCATGCTTGTTACCATAGTCTTCTCCCTGGTAGTCCTGGTATACGGAGAGATAATCCTAAAGACCTTGTTCGGAGACTTTGTGGGAGACAACTTCTACCTGGGACTAAGGTGGCTTGTAGCAATCGCACTGTACTTTTTGATGATAGCCTGTAACTACTACATGCTGCCATCTGAAAGGGTGCCATTTAAAAACGTGGTGCCAGGAGCAATCTTTGCATCCATCGGCCTACTAGCCATAACCTGGATATATTCCAAGTACATGGTCTTAGTAGCAAGCTATAACATCCTTTACGGATCATTTGCGACAATAGTAGCACTGCTTTTCTGGTTCTACTTCCTTGCCTGGGTAATGTGGCTAGGACTTCTGTTCAACAAGTGCTGGATAGATGCCAAGAAGGTGGAAGAACTGGAAACACTTTTTGAGGAAAGTGAGGAAGAAAAATGATAGTATACGATTACGCATGGGGCCTATACATCAACATGACAAATAGATGCCCTAATAGATGTGAATTTTGCATTAGGGATATGACAGATTCCCTTGGAAGTGCCGACTCCCTATGGCTGGATAAGGAACCTACAGCCCAGGAAGTAATTGATGAGCTTAAAAAGTGGGATCTAGGAAGATATGAAGAGGTGGTTTTCTGCGGCTACGGAGAGCCCACCGAAAGAATGGACGCTTTGCTAAAGATAGCAAGGTGGGTTAAAGAAGATACTGACCTTAAGGTTAGAATAAATACCAACGGCCTTGGCAACTTAATAAACGGGGAGAGAATTGAGCCAAAGCTAGAGGGACTTATTGACTCGGTATCCGTAAGTCTAAACCATAGCGATAGGGATAAGTACGATGCCCTATGCCATCCTAGGTTTGGAAAAGAGGCATACGATGGCCTACTTGACTTCACTAAGGAAGTAAAGAAGTACGTACCTGACGTACAGATGTCCGTAGTTGACTGCGGAGATTTAACTAGAGAAGACATTGAAAAATGCAGAAGGATTACCGAGGAATTAGGGGTAAAGTTTAGAGTAAGATAGGGGATGAAAAAATGGAAAAGAAAAGAGTATTAATCGTTTTAAATCCTAGAGCAGGAAAGATGGAAGCAAACAAGCACTTCGTTGACATCATCGACATCTTCTGCCAGGCAGGATTTGAAACAAGGGTGGAAACAACTAGGGGAACAGGCGACGGAACAAGGATAGTTCTTGAGGCCATAGATTCAGTTGACCTAATAGTTGCAATAGGAGGAGATGGCACCTTTAACGAGGTGGTTGCAGGCATCATGGAATCTGGAAAGGATACACCACTAGGATACATTCCTGCAGGATCCACCAACGACTTTGCAACTAGCCTTGGCCTTGAAAAGGACCTTCTAAAGGCGGCAGAGACCATCACCACAGGAAAGACTGATAGGTTCGACGTAGGCAACTTCAACGGAAGATACTTCTCCTACGTAGCAAGCTTTGGCGCATTTACAAGGGCTTCCTATGAAGCACCTCAAAGCGTTAAGAACAACCTGGGTCACCTAGCATACATCTTGGAGGGAATGAAGAGCCTTACTTCCATCAAGGGAGAGAAGCTAAAGATAGTAGCTGACGATAGGGTATTTGACGATGAATTCGTATTTGGAGCTATCTCTAACTCCACATCCATGGGAGGAATATTAACCTTAAATCCTACCACCGTGGATATGCGTGATGGCAAGTTTGAAGTGATGCTGATAAAGTCACCTTCAAACCTTCACGAGCTGAACCAGCTATTAATTCAGCTTTCAGCACAGGACTACAACTCCTCCATGATAACCTTCTTCAGCGCTGAAAAGATAACAGTATACGCTGATGAAGAGATGGCTTGGACACTTGATGGAGAATATCAAAGGGGCGCAAGTGAAATCCATATTGAGAACATACCAAAGGCAATTAACATCATACTTCCAGGAGAGAAGTTAGATGAATAAGAAGAGCTATAACCTACTGGAAAAGGACTTTTGGCTTGAAAGAAAGTACGCCCTTTGGGCTTTCTTCTTGCCCGCATACATATTAGTCTTTTTCCTAGTTGAAAATATTGTAGATGGTCAAGGACCATACTGGGTATCCTATCTACCTATAGATGATGCCATACCATTTTTAGAGGGATTCATAATTCCCTACTACTTCTGGTATCCACTTTTGGTAGGAGTGGGCCTATACGGCCTTATCAAGGAGGAATATCCTTTTAAGAGGTATATGACTCTCCTTGCTGTAACCTTCTTTGCAGCGGAGATTTTCTTCCTTCTTGTACCCAATGGACAAGACCTTAGACCAGAGACATTTGAACATCACAACCTATGCACCAAGATGATACAGATGATCTATTCTGTGGACACCAACACCAATGTATTTCCAAGCGTTCACATCATTGGAGCCTTGGTAGCTTGCATAGGAATGTGGGATTTTAAGACACTTAAACGAAGAAACCTGCAGAGGGCATTTGTGCTTGTAATAACGGTGCTGATATGCATATCTACGGTTTTCGTAAAGCAGCATTCGGTGCTGGATATATTAGGCGGATGCCTATTCGTAGCCATAGGCTACATCTTTGTATACGTACTTCCCAAAAAGAAGTGGAAAGACTATGAACATTAAAGAAGCGCTAAAAAATCTGCCGGACTGTCCGGGAGTATATCTGCACAAAGATAGGCTTGGCCACGTAATATATGTTGGCAAAGCCATTTCTTTAAAGAAGAGGGTTAGGCAGTACTTTTCAACCTATGGAAAGTCCACTGCAAAGCTTAGAGCCTTGGTATCTCAGATTGCAGAGTTTGAGTACATCACCTGTAGCTCTGAGATGGAAGCCCTTGCTTTAGAGTGCAATCTAATAAAGCGCTACATGCCAAAGTACAACGTGCTTTTAAGAGACGATAAGACCTACCCATACATCAAGGTTACAACCTCTGAGGACTTTCCTAGGGTGCTAAAGACTAGAATCCTAAAGAAGGACCAGGATAGGTACTTTGGACCTTACACCGACGCTAGCGCGGTGGGAGAGATAATTAACTTACTTAACGACATCTACTGCATAAAGAGATGCTCTGCAAAGTCATTTCCAGCTGGCTTTACCCCTTGCCTTAACTACCACATCAAGGAGTGCGAGGGAATCTGCGCAGGAAAGATAAGCAGGGAAGAATATATGGAAAAGGTTGACCAGGTTCTTTCATTCCTAGGAGGTAACTTTAAGCCTGTACTAAAGGATTTACAGCAAAAGATGGAAGAGGCTTCAAAGAAGCTAGAGTTTGAAAAGGCGGCAAAGCTTAGGAACCAGATCATGGCCATAAACTCCATCGCTGAAAAGCAGAGGGTGTCCATGACAAGGGATGAAGATCTAGACATTCTAGTTCCTGTATTCACAGAAGAAAATAGCTCCATAGCCCTTTTCCCAGTGAGAAACGGAAAGATGCTTGGTAGAGAGCTTTTCCCAATGGAAGCAGACCTTGAAGATAAGGACCAGCTAATATCTGAGTTCATAAAGCAGTACTACTTAGCCTTTGCAAACGTGCCACCTGAGATTCTGGTTTTAAAGGAACCTTTACAGAAAGAGCTTTTGGAAGAATTCCTTTCAAAGGATGGCAGAAAGGTGAAGATCTATACACCTATGCGAGGTGCAAAGAAGGCACTGCTTGATCTAGCCATAAAGGATAGCGCAGAGCTAGCTAAGACATTGGACGATAAGATCGCCATGAAGAAGGAAAAGCAGGAAGCTGTAAAGGAAGCCTTCGACAAGATTCGCTCAGCCCTTGGATATGACGTACTTTCAGGAGAGTACAGGGTAGAAAGCTACGACATATCAAACACCAACGGAGTGGACTCTGTTGGCGCCATGGTAGTCTTTTCAGGGCTAAAGCCTGTAAAGAAGGCATACAGGAGGTTTAAGATAAAGACCATCACAGGCCCAGACGACTACGGTAGCCTTAGGGAGATGCTTTCTAGAAGATTTAAGAGAGCCCTTGAGGGAGATGAAGGCTTTAAGACCTTGCCAGACATGATACTTATGGACGGAGGCCTTGGCCAGGTAACCTCAGCTGAAAAGGTGCTTAAAGATCTAGGCATAGACATTCTAGTCTTAGGCATGGCAAAGGACGATAGCCACAGGACTAGAGCACTTGTTTCAAGTAGCGGTATGGAAATACCTCTAAAGGATTACCCATACATATTCAGCTATCTAGGAACGGTTCAGGAGGAAGTTCATAGGTTTGCAATTTCCTACCATCACAACCTTCACAAGAAGAACACAATTAACTCGGTGCTAGACGATATTCCTGGCATCGGACCAAAGAAGAGAAATGCCCTTTTAGCCCACTTTAAGAGCGTGGAAGCTATCAAGGCTGCATCTTTAGAAGAGCTTATGGAAGCAGAAGGCATAACCCAGAAAAACGCTGAGGCCATTAAAAATTTTTTTAGTTGATAACATACATCTTTAATGATATATTAAAACCATAAAACTCACGAAAGGAAAAACCAATGGACGATATCATCACTTTAGAATTTAATGATGGAAAAACAGTAGAATGTGAGATCAGAGGAGTATTCGACTGCGAAGGTAAGGATTACATCGCACTAGACCCTCTAGATGGAACAGACGACATCTATATTTACGGATACAAGGAAGATCTTGATGACGAATCATTTGAGGTCTTAGACATCACTGACGAAGAATTCGAAAAGGCAGTAGCTGAATTCGATAAAATTATGGGATAGGAGGTTAACATGACTGACGAATTAAAGAAAGATTTTGAAGAACTAGAAGAAGATATCATCGTATCACTAGAATTTGACGATGGTGAAGCGGAGGACTGCAAGTTAGTTTGCGTTCTAGAACTTGAAGACAGACTTTACGCTGCAATGCAACCTGTAGAGGGAGAGGATGAATTTTACTTCTTCAACTACAAGGAAATCGGCGAAGAAGAATTCGAACTTTCAGACATTGAAACTGAAGAAGAATTCAACGATGTTGCAGAGGCTTTCTTCGAACTAATGGAGCAGGACGAAGAACTTCAATAATTGTTTAAATTTACCCCAGTATCTGGGGTATTTTTTTTATAAAAAGGGCTTGATAATTGCGTAAATAAATGGTTTAATATATGTGTATGTAACTATGTGTTTTTGCATACGAAATACCATCAAATACGGTATAACCGTTATTATAATTTAAGGAGGCATTTACATGAACTTTCAACTATCGAAAGAA
>JAKSSK010000017.1 GCA_024403135.1 Clostridia bacterium | reverse complement strand
GGCAGAAGACATCTTGGTTTTATCTAGAATGAATATGCAAATAGCACCTCAATGAGGTGCTATTTTTTTATTGTATATTTCATTGTCTTTACATACTCGCCGTTATTAATTGTTACCTTTACCTTGTATGTGCCAACCTTCTTGGACTTAGGTGTAAGGTACTTTACGGAGTATTTAATATCTCCCTTTCCCTCTAAGGTAACATATACCTTTGGCTTATGCACCTTACCGTCATACTTAAAGGTCTTCTTGGAAAGCTTTATGCTGTAGTTTACTGGCTTAGATACAACGTACTTTATTCCGTTATCCTTGGCATATGTAAGGGCAGCGCTTCCCTTTTTACAGATAATTACCGCCTCATCTACTGGAGCAAACCATACCCCTACCATCTGAAGCTCTGGTGGAAGGCTAGGATCGTAAGGCACGCTATGCTGCTCCATCAGGATGGCCTTAAAGCCTATCTCCGTTACCGATGATGGTATCTGTACGTTCTTTAGCTTAGGGCAGTTTAGAAATGCGCACTGCCTTATGGCCTTTACATCCTTTCCAATATCTAAGCTCTCAATGTTTTCGCAGTCAATAAAGGCTGTATAACCTACTTCTGTTACTCCATCGTGTATTATAACTTGCCTGATGTCTTTTCTCTTTGCAAAGGCATCGTCAGCTATACTGCCATAGCCGAACACATCCAGCTTTCCGTTTTCCAAGGTATAGTAGCAGTTTTCCCCGCAGCTTTTTGCAGTAGCCGCAAAGGATGTTATGGTCATTGTAAAGGCTATCGCTAGGGATAGCATAAGGATTCCTAATTTTCTCATCATATCTCCTCTATTGCTTTAATAAGGGACTCCATGTCCTCTATCTCATTAATTCTTCCCCTTAGTTTGGCGGAGCCGTGCATGCCCTTAATGTACCAGCCTACGTGCTTACGCATCTGGCGTATGCCTACGTACTCGCCCTTTAGGTCAACCACCATGTTAAGGTGACGTATGATCATTTCCTTCTTTTCATCTATGGTAGGGTTAACCTTAGTTCCTGTCACCAGTTCCTTAAATATCCAAGGGTTTCCTAGAGCCGCTCTTCCAACCATTATTAGGTCGCAGCCTGTAACTTCAAACATCTCTTTAGCATCCTCAATTGATGCTACATCGCCGTTACCTATTACAGGTATATCTACCGCCCTTTTTACCTTTCCTATCTCCTGCCAGTTGGCCTTGCCCTGGTAGAACTGCTCCCTGGTCCTTCCGTGAACGCAAATTGCAGCCCCTCCCGCACTTTCTACGGCCTTTGCACAATCTACTGCGTTAATGGTATTTTCGTCCCATCCTAGGCGAATTTTGGCGGTCACAGGCTTACTTGTGTTATCCACCATAGCCTTAACAAGGGTATATATTAACTCTGGGTCTCGCATTAAGGCAGAGCCTTCCCCGTTTCTAACAACCTTTGGCACCGGGCATCCAATGTTAAAGTCTAAGATCTTGTTTGGATACTCCTCTAAGGTCCTTGCAGTGTATGCCATGATCTCAGGCTCAGAGCCAAACACCTGAAAGGCCACCATGTCCTCATCGGGATAGGTGTATAGAAGGTCCTTGGTGTTACGATCCTTAAACCAAAGTCCCTTGCCTGACACCATCTCGGAATATGTAAGGCTTGCTCCCATCTCCCTAGCCAGGGTTCTAAAAGGAGCGTCCGTTATTCCTGCAAGAGGTGCTAGGACATATGGGCTATTAAGTTTTATTCCCTTTATTTCTACCATTGTATTCCAAAAGCAGCGACTAGCGCTGCTTCTTATTCTTCCTGTATATTATTTCTAGTCCTTCAAGAGTAAGCATCTTGTCTACGTGGTCGATGCAGTCAACGCCAGATTCTATCATGGTGGATAGACCGCCTGTTGCAACAACTATTGGTTCCTTACCGCTTCCGGTCTCCTTTAGTTCTTCCTTCATCTTTCTTACAATGTAGTCAACTACGCCCATGTGGCCATATACAAGGCCTGCCTGCATGGAAGTGATGGTATTCTTGCAGATAACCTTGCCCGGCTCTTCAAGCTCTACCTTAGGAAGCTTTGATGTCTTCTCGAAAAGGGCATCTGATGAAATCTTAAGTCCAGGTGCAATTGCTCCACCTAGGTATTCAGCCTTTTCAGATACTGCACAGAATGTGGTAGCAGTACCAAAGTCGATGATAATTAAAGGTCCACCATACTTTTCATAGGCTGCAACGGCGTTGACTATTCTGTCAGCACCTACCTGCTTAGGATTGTCGTATTTAATGATTAGTCCTGTCTTTACTCCAGGTTCGATTACTATTGGCCTCTTGCCAAAGTACTTTGTTGCCATGTGGGAAATGGTAAAAAGCATTGAAGGCACAACCGTAGATACTATTACGTCTGTAACCTCCCCTGTCCTATATCCCTCGTGGGCAAACAACTGATTGATTAGCATGCCGTATTCATCGGCACTCTTGCTTTGTTCTGTCTCGATTCTCCAGTTGGTTAATAGCTTACCGTCTTGGAAAAGGCCAAGTACGATGTTACTGTTACCAATGTCAAAAGCTAGTAGCATTTTTCTTCTCCTTTGCTATTGAGTTACCTCTTCTAATCTCTTAAGTGCCAAAGCCATAGTTAATCCCGGAATTACTCTGTTTCCTGTGATCTCTGCGCCAAGCACTTCGTTGATTCTCTTTAATCTGTATTGAACTGTATTTACATGAACGCCTAGGAACTTGGCCGTCTTTTGGCCATTCATCCCTGCGTCTAAAACGAATGTTTCCAGCGTTTCTAAAAGCTGACGAGCTTTGTTCTTTGTGGTCTCCCTCTTGAAAGGCTCTAGAAGATCCATGTAGTTCTTTCTTAGGTAGCCTCCCTGGGATTTAAGCTGGATGCAGTTTGAAACTAGAGCCAGCTCGTACTTTGTGAATACCCTCTTGTATGGGAATACGCTTTCCACGAAGGTCCAGGTCTCGTTGATAAGTCTAAAGGCATCGCCTGCCCCTTCTATACCGTCAAGGCCTGTGCAGTGGAATACCCTGATCCCATTTCCAGTTTCCTTCAGTCTCTCATAGAAGCTACTTGCTATCTCCTTGTCCTGGCTATCTGCAAAGATGATGCCGTAGATGTCCTCATCCTCTTCGTAGGTAAGCACGTCTAGGCCATCTTCATCTACAATCTTTCCTGCGTATGCCATGTCTATGTTCTTTGCATAGAATATGGACAAGATTCTTGCTGGGTCAACTGCAGCTTCATCCTTGATGGAATATGCTAGGCCCACGTTACCCCTGATAAGGGTCTTGATAAACTCAGATTTCGCATCCCTATCTGGAGTGAACTTCCACATGGCCATAGCGATCTCTATGATCTCCGCAAGCTTAGTTATCTCTTCCGAGGAGTAGTTATCCTCGTTATCTACGATGAACAGGAAGTAGTTTTCCTTGTTTATCTGAAGTATTCCCCAGTATGTAAGGACACCGTTAACGTCGATAAGCTGGTAAACCTGGGATTTTCCCAGTTCTCTTTCCCTACCTAGCTTTACGGCATCTGCGATTGTGGCATCCTTCTTGGTCTCTACGGAGAATACAGGATTGAACTCCTCGCTAAGAAGTACCACCTGGAAGTTGTTGTTTATGGCAGCTTCCCTTATTGCCGTCTGGAAGTTTGAATACTTCTCAAAGTTCAGCAGATGGTAGATGGTGTTATTTATTAGGCGGTTATCGAAGTTGTTTCCGAAAAGAATCTTCTCCGTAACCTCCTTTAGCATATCCGAGTAGTCACTAGCTTCCCTATATGGCACAGCAAGTAGGGGCATACCTAACTCCTCTGCTGTAGCAATTACTGAGTTATCCAGTATAGATACGCCCTTTGTATTGCAGAATACCACAAGGCCTGCAACACCACGCCTCACCAGCTCTGCTATGGTTCTCTTTTGAACCAGTACGTCCGATCTCATTCCTGCAAAGGATGTTAGAACTAGCTGGTTTAAAACCCCGTTATACTTTACAGCATCCTGGGTAGTTCCTGCATCCATTACTGAAATTGAAGTTATTCTGTTTTCTCCATTCTTTTGCCCTGCTAAGAACTTTGCCTTTGCAAAGGAATCCAGTTTAAGGCAATCATTGATCGTTACTTTCATCTTCCTCTTCTTCGTTTAAATAGTCTTCATCAAACTTAGCTAGTTCTTCCTCTAGCTTCTTTTCCTCTTCTAAGCGAAGTCTTTCAGCTTCAGCCTTTTCCTCTTCGTCGGCAATCTTCTTAGCTTCTAGCTTTTCCTTTACTACCTGAGCAAGTTCATCTGATGAAAGCTCTCCAGTGTAAAGCTTTTCGAATTGATCGCCGTCTATAGTTTCAACTGCAAGAAGTCCCTTGGCAACGTTTTCAAGCTTGTCGTCGTTTTCCTTAAGGATCTTCTTTGCAAGCTCGTAGGCTTCCTTAACAAGTCTACGAATTTCATCGTCTATTGCTTTTGCTGTATCTTCTGAGTAGTTCTTGTGCTGAGTGAAGTCGTTTCCTAGGAATACCTCTCCATCTCCGCCATAGTTTACGTTACCAAGCCTTTCGCTGAAACCGTACTTAGTTACCATTTCTCTAGCGATGTCTGTAGCCTGCTTGATGTCTCCTGAAGCTCCAATGGATATGTCTTCAAGCTTAAGCTCTTCAGCTACACGACCGCCCATGCATGTAACGATGTGGTTCATCATGGACTGCTTAGTATCGAATAGTTTATCGTCTTCAGGTAGGTACATAGTGTAGCCTCCTGCTCTTCCTCTTGGAATGATGGTTACTTCGTGAATTGGCATATGCTTTGGAAGTGATCTTGCTACTACAGCGTGGCCAGCTTCGTGGTATGCTGTAAGCTTTCTCTCTTCGTCTGAAACCACCTTGGATTTCTTTGCAGGTCCCATTTCAACCTTACGAGTAGCCTCTTCAATTTCTTCCATCCTGATAAATCTGCCATCACGTCTTGCGGCGATTAGGGCAGCTTCGTTAAGGATGTTTTCAAGGTCTGCTGGAGTGCAGCCCATAGTTCTTCTTGCTAGGATTTCTGGTGTAACGTCATCTGCAAGTGGCTTATCCTTTGCGTGAACCTTGATGATTTCTTCTCTTCCCTTAACGTCTGGAAGTCCAATTACTATCTGTCTATCGAATCTGCCTGGTCTTAGTAGAGCAGGGTCAAGTACGTCTGGTCTGTTAGTTGCAGCCAGTATGATAATACCTGAGTTTTCTTCGAAACCGTCCATCTCAACTAATAGCTGGTTTAGAGTTTGCTCTCTTTCATCGTGGCCACCACCAATACCTGAACCTCTCTTACGTCCAACGGCGTCGATTTCGTCTATGAATACGATGCAAGGTGCGTTCTTCTTTGCCTGTTCGAATAGGTCTCTTACACGGCTTGCACCTACGCCCACGAACATCTCTACGAAGTCTGAACCAGATATGGTGAAGAAAGGCACTCCTGCCTCTCCTGCGCAGGCCTTTGAGATGTATGTCTTACCTGTTCCTGGAGGACCTACTAAAAGTACGCCTTTAGGTATTCTAGCCCCCAGCTCCCTGTATTTGCGTGGATTCTTTAAGAAGTCTACTATCTCCTCTAGTTCTTCCTTTTCTTCCTTAAGTCCAGCTACCTCGTCGAAGGTAACCTTCTTACCACCGTTCTTGAACATCTTAGCCTTGCTCTTTCCAAATTGAAAAGCCTTGCCGTTTCCGCCCTGGTTCATCAGGAACCAGAACAGGAATCCCATTGCGATGATCATTAGGATTGTTGGAAGTGCATTTACAAGCCAGGATTCCTTCTTAGGCTCTGGGCTTGAATACTTTAGTTTGCCCTCTTGCATTTGAGGGAAGATGTATAGGCCGTCTAGTCTATCTATCTGCGCCATAGAAGGTGCATAGCTGACTAGTGCCTTATCCTGGGATACTAGGCCTGTTAGCTTAGTTCCCTCCACCTTGATTTCCTTTATTCCCTCAACCTCAAGTTGGTGTGCAAACTCTGAGAATGCAACCTCTTTTACTGTCATCTTGCTTCCGTCGCCGGATAGATCTCCGTTGTACAGTGAAGCAAATACAACTATGATTAAGAAAAGTATTAAGTATACGCTAATATTTTTTCCAATTTTCTTCAAAATTTTTCCCCTTTCACTTTCAAAGTAAGTGCTAATATTTTATCACAGAAACTATGATTTTTCAACGAATAAAACCTTTTTTGAGTCCTCTTTTACCCCATATTTTCCGCAGTATCTTCCTTTTTCAAAGACCTTTGATGGAAGCACCCATAAAATCTCGCTTCCGTAGGCTAAAAGAAGCATATCTTCTCTAAATTCCTTAGGAATCTTTTCATCTACGAAGAAGTCCTGAAGCTTCTTTCTTCCGTTCTTTACAGGGATATAGTCGCCTTCCCTTCTAGTTCTAAGTGAGATCAGGTTTTCATCAAGGTCGTCAATGCAAAAGGCTCCGTGAACGCCCTTTTCCTTTGCCTGGTACTCCTGATAGCTAATAACGGACATGTTCCAGTCTTCCTTTTCCAGGTGCTGAACAAAAGAAAGCTTACCATAGTTTTCGTGTACCCTGATGTCCTTTGGAAGGTTTGCAGCCTTTGCCCCTTCAAATACCACCTTGTCTATGGCCTGCATATGGCTCATGGTGATGTCCTCATCTAAACCAATCTCTCTAAGAGCCATCATATATATTCTATGAAGGACAGCCTTATCTAACTGCCTTAGATAGGAGATATCGTAGGTTAGGCCATCATACTTTTCCCTAGCACAGCTAAGTAGATACTCTCTATCCATGCTGGCTGCCTTGCCAAGTCTAGTTAGGGTATCCACAATATTAGAATTAAACTTTTCCTGTAGATAAGGGATTAGTTCTAGTCTAATCTTGTTCCTCGTATATATTGGCTTTGAGTTTGTCTCGTCTATTCTAGGTGAAAGCCCCTTCTCCTTGCAGTACTCTTCAATGTCCTTCCTAGAAGTGTCTATTAAAGGCCTGATGATTACATTGCCATTTTCATCTTCCCTTTCAGGGTCCATACCTCTAAGACCATCAATACCTGTTCCTCTAAGGATTCTAAAGAGAATGGTCTCGGCCTGATCTTCCTTGTTGTGGGCTACGGCAATCCTAATGTCCTTTCTATCTATGCCGCGGCTACATAATACATCACAGCACTGTTTAAATGCCTCGTATCTAGCCTTTCTACCTTCTTCCTCGGTAGAGACTTTAACATTGGTAACGAAGCACTCTACGCCAGATTTTTCGCATAGGTCGCGCACGTACTTTTCATCCTCATCGCAGGCTCCTGGACGAAGGTTGTGGTTTACGTGAACGGCGTAGATCTTGCAGCCCGCTTCCTTCAGTAAATTAAAAAGGCACACCGAATCAGGCCCTCCTGAAAGGCCTAGTACAATGTGCATATTTTCATATTTTTTTAAGTCTAGATTAATCATATGGGTATTATATCACAAAACAAAAAAAGTGCCCACATTTTTATGTGTGGGCACAAGTTAATTCTACTTCCAATTAATGTTTTTTCCTCTTTTGTACACTAACATTCCCTTTTCTTTAACTTCCTTGTACACGCTGCCTGGCTCTTTTGACCACATTTCAAACTCTTTTCTAGTTGCTGTAAGTAGGTCAACTGCACAGTCAGGTGCGTTATACATCTTTGCCTCTTCTCCTGATGATGTGTTTCCAATTATCAGCACATCAAGATCGGATTGTGGCCTGCAGTAAGGCGTAACAGTACTTCCGAATACCCATACTTCCTCAGCTGAATCTGGAACTACGTCAAGTAGCATTTCTAAATCCTTCACCCTGTATTTGCTTATCTTCTTATCCTGTGGGATTACCACATCAAAAGGTATTCCTCCAGTTAAGATAATCTGCTTTAAAAGCATATTTACCACTGTGGACATATTAGTCCCTAGCTCTGCAAGAATTTCAGATGCCTTTATTTTGTCCTGTTCATTTGTCCTTACCTGTAAAAATGTATCTGCCATATATCCCTCCAATATCTAACTGAATATTAATATATTGTAGTGACAATGTCAATACTAAAAAATGCCCACATCAGTGGGCATTAATTCCTTCGCTATTTTAATCTAGCTAGAACCTCAAGAAGTGTCTTCCATACTCTTTCAGTGGAACCAATTTCAATGTATTCCTCTGTAGTATGTACGTTTCTCATGTTAGGTCCAATGGATACGCAGTCAAGGCCTGGAATCTTCTGTGAGAAGAAACCGCACTCTAGTCCTGCGTGGATAGCTTCTACTACTAGCTCTTTTCCGGTCTGCTCAGTGTATACCTGGCATACTAGATCTCTTAGGTCGGACTTAAGCTGGTATTCCCAACCTGGGTAGACACCTTCTTCATCATACTTTCCGCCAATTGCATTTGCAAGAGCTTCTAGCTTGTGGCATACCATTTCTCTTTCTGAGTCAACAGAGCTTCTTACTGCAAATACGAATAGGACATTGTCTTCCTGACAATCCACTATGCCTAGGCTTAGTGAAGTCTGTGGGAAGTTTTCCATTCCAATAGTAAGTTCCTGGATTCCGTTAGGTGCGCAGTGCATAAAGGATACTACCTGCTTAGTGGACTTTTCGTCCATAGGAGTCATAGCTTCAGTTACTTCCTTTACTGTGACTTTGTATCCTGGATCGAACTTACGCTCGTGCTTTACTACCTCTTCAAATTCCTTGATGATTTCTAAAGTCTTGTCGTAATCCTTAACCTTTACTACGGCCATGGATTCCTTAGGAATTACGTTGTCTGCAGTTCCCCCGCCTATTGCAACAAGTCTCATGTCTACCTTGCGAAGAATCTCATAGCAAAGTCTAGCTATATCCTTGTGAGCACTTCCGAAACCCTTGTTAATTTCAACGCCTGAGTGTCCGCCTGTAAGTCCTGAAATCTGGATTTCAAGTGTCTTACCTTCAAAGGCTTCTCTTGTCACTTCAAACTGTGCCTTTGAAGATGCACCGCCTGCGCAGCTTACTGTAGCATATCCTTCATCCTCTGAGTCAAGATTGATGAACTTCTTACCTTTAAGTGGAGCTACGTCGATGAACTCTGCTCCGCCCAGTGTAGTCTCTTCATCTACAGTAAATACGCACTCTAGTCTAGGATGCTTGATTGATTCATCATCAAGAAGTGCTAACATCATAGCTACTGCCATGCCGTCATCTCCACCTAAGGTAGTTCCCTTAGCCTTTAGAAGATCGCCGTCTATGTATAGGTCAATGCCTTCCTTTGCCATGTCCTTAGTGTAGTCCATAGTCTTTTGGCAAACCATGTCCATGTGGCCCTGAAGGATTACTGTGTCAGTGTATCCTTCGCTTGCTTCCTTGATAATGATTACGTTGTTTATTTCATCCTGGTAATACTCAAGATTTCTTTCCTTAGCAAAAGCGCATAGGTAGTCGCTTAACTGCTTTGTGTTTCCTGAACCGTGAGGTATTGAAGCTATCTTTTCAAAATATTTAAATACCCCTCTTGGCTCTAAACCTTCTAATACTGCCATGTCGTTTCCTTTCTAAAAAAGGCCGCATAAGGCGGCCTTAGTTTACTCATTATGCGAATAAGTATTGAGCTATTAGCATAACTGCACCGAATACAGTTAAGATACCAACCAGTGGCATTGAGAATTTCAGCCACTTATCGTATGTAACGTCTACTAATTCTAGTGAAGGCATTACGATACCAGTTGGAGTGATGAATGTGATGATTCCTAAGCCGTAAACGTAAGCTGATACGATTAGATCTCTAGGAATACCAACTACATCTGCTAAAGGAGCCATGATAGGAATTGATAATACTGCAAGTCCTGATGATGAGTTTACGAAGAAACCAAGTACTACGAATACTAACATTAATAGTACTAAGAAGATTACAGGTGATAATCCTTCTACAGCGCTTGATAAAGCTTGTAGGATAGTACCTGAAATTCTACCATTATCTAGGATGATTGTTACTGCACGAGCAACACCAAGAATTAGTGCAACGCCTGTTAAGTCAGCAGCGCCGTTTACGAATTCTCTAGCAATTTCCTTTTCTCCTAATCCACCAACAATACCTATTACGATACCGCCAACGATGAATAATTCTGCAAGTTCAGTGAACCACCAGTCTTGAGTCATTAGACCCCAAATCATTACTATGAAGATTACTACGAATAGGATTAAAGCAATCTTTCTTCTAGTAGTGAATTCAGGAACGTTTGATGTATCACTTGATGCGAACTTAGCTGCGATTTCATCTCTTTGATCATAGATTAATGACTTAGTAGGATCCTTCTTAATCTTTCTACCGTATCTCATGATGTAGTATACAGTGATGATTAAACCAAGAAGTAATCCGATAGCTCTCATACCAATACCAGTGTCCATAGTAGTACCTGCAGCGTATGATGCGATACCTACTGAGAATGGGTTGATAGTTGAGAACATGCAGCCGATTGTTGAACCCATGTAAATTGCACCTACAGCAGTCAGTGCGTCAAAGCCTGCTGCCAAGAATACCGGAACAAGTACTGGGTAAAGGGCAACTGTTTCTTCACAGAATCCTTCGATAGTTCCTGCTGCTGCGATAAGTACAGTAACAGCAATGATGATGATCTGTTCTTTGCCCTTGGATACTCTAGCAAGAGCACCGATACCGGCATTGAATGCACCTATATAGTTTATGATTCCGATTGTTCCACCTAGCATGAAGATGAAGAAGATAATATCGAAACCGTCCATAGTACCATCAACTAGTGATGCTAGGAAGTCACCAACACCTTGAGGTGCCTTTTCAACTTCTTCATAAGTACCAGGAATTGAAACTGGCTTATAGATACTTTCGTCTAAGAAGCTTTCAAGTTTAGCCTTAACGCCTAGTTGGTCAAGAGTAGCTTGAGTTGCTTCCATTTCGGTCTGTGTTTCGCCGTCAGCTGATGTAACGATAAATACGTTGTCATCTACGCTGTACTCTAATGTTTGGTAACTACCTGCAGGAATGATCCAAGTTAGGATAGCTGAGATAACTACAACGATTAGACATACTGAAAACGCTGACAAGAAACCTCTTTTTTTCTTTTTAGCTTTTTCTTCTGGCATGATTATCCGTCCTCCTTATATTAATAAAAAAAGTTTATCTCTTATTTATCATTATACCCTTAAAAATGAGAATGTTGTCTTGAACTTTTGTATGCCTTGCTATTCCATAATGTCAAAATATGTCATAGCATTTTTCATAGTTGTTAAAACCGCTTCCTCGTAGGATACACCCTTAATTTCCGCTATCTTTCTTGCGGTGTGCTCCACATACCACGGCCTGTTTCTCTCACCTCTATGAGGTGTAGGTGCAAGGTATGGAGCGTCTGTTTCTATCAGTAGCTTTTCTAGAGGTATCTCCTCCACCACCTTGATGGTCTTCTTGTTGTTCTTGTATGTTACAGGCCCTGCTATGGAGATCATGGCACCAAGCTTTACGTATTCCTTTGCAAGCTCTGCTGAACCTGAGAAGCAGTGAAGCAGCACCTTTCCTCTAAAGGCATCCTCATCCTTTAGAATATCCATGGTCTTTTGATCAGCGTCCCTAGAGTGAATGGAAATTGGTAGGCCTAGCTCTAGGGCTAGTCTAATCTGCTTTCTAAACCACTGTTCCTGCTCTACAGGGTTGGTGTCCTCGTAGTGAAAGTCTAGACCAATTTCTCCGATGGCCTTAACCTTTTCATCCTTTGCCATCTCTCTAATTTCATCTAGCCAGCTATCCTCCATGCCCTTGGTGTCTGAAGGATGAACCCCAACCACCGCGTAGCATCTATCTATTCTATGGGCATCCTCAATGGCCTGCCTTGAGCTCTTTATATTAAAGCCAATGTCCATTACATACATGCCCCTATCAATTACTTCCTGTATTAACTCTTCCCTTTCCTCCTTGGAAAAAGAATCTTCATTAATATGTGTGTGTGAATCAAACAGCATAATGTCTCCTTAAAAGCATAGGGCTGCATATGCAGCCCTAGTTTACTGAATTACCGTCTTCTGCTTCTGTAGTTAGAAGCGCTAGTTTTTCGCCATTTTCAGCGTAAAGAATCATTCCCTTGGATTCCATTCCTCTAAGCATTCTAGGCTTTAAGTTGGCAACCACTACTACGTTCTTTCCAACTAAGTCCTCTGCCTTAAAGTCATTTGCAACTCCTGAGATGATCTGTCTAGTTTCAGTTCCCATCTTTACCTGGAATACCAGAAGCTTATCTGCCTTTGGATGCTTTTCACAGGATAAGATCTTACCTACTCTTAGGTCTAGCTTATCGAAGTCGTCATACTCTATTTCATCCTTTAATTGAAGTGGGATGTTCTCTTCCTTACCCTTGCTAGCAAGCTGGGATAGCTCTTCAAGTTCCTTTTCGATGTCTAGTCTAGGGAATATTGCATCTCCCTTCTTAACCTTCTCTTGGTAAAGCATTTCAAATTCCATTGCATCTTCCCATACGATATCGTATAGGGCGATTCCCATCTGCTTTCTAATCTTAGATGCAGTAGTGTGCATGAATGGATTTATTAAAATTGAAACTATGCGAAGTGTTTCAGCAAGGTTGTGTAGGCAAGTGTCTAGCTCTGGCTTTCTTGCTTCATCCTTAGCTAAGATCCAAGGAGTCTTTTCATCGATGTACTTGTTTGCTCTTCTAATTACTACCCAGATTTCCTCTAGAGCCATGTTGAAGGCGAACTTATCCATCTCAGCTTCAACCTTGTCTGCTGCGCCAGTTGCGATGTTCTTTAAGTCCTCATCGATTTCGTCGTGAGTAGTAGCATCAGGAATAACGCCGTCATTGTACTTTTCGATCATGGAAACTGTTCTTGAAACCAGGTTTCCTAGGTCGTTTGCCAGGTCGAAGTTTAATCTCTTTAACATTACTTCGTTGTTGAAATGTCCGTCTTGACCAAATGTATATTCACGAAGCAGGAAGTACTTAAGTGCATCTACTCCGTATCTTTCAATTAGTACTACCGGGTCTATAACGTCTGGGCCCTTTGAAGCCTTGGACTTTGAAATCTTTCCGCCACCAAGCAGTAGCCAGCCGTGTCCTAGAACCTGCTTAGGAAGTGGTTCATCAATTGACATTAGGATTGCAGGCCAAATGATTGAGTGGAATCTAACGATTTCCTTACCTACAAGGTGAACGTTTACTGGCCAGTACTTTTGGTACAGCTCATCGTCCTCTGAGTAGCCCAGTGCAGTGATGTAGTTTGTTAGAGCGTCTAGCCAAACGTAGATAACGTGCTTTTCATCGATAGGTACTGGAATACCCCAGTCGAATGTTGATCTTGAAATGCAAAGGTCATCTAGTCCTTGGTTGATGAATGAGATCATCTCGTTCTTTCTAGCTTCTGGCTGTAGGAACTCAGGGTGATCTTCAAAGTGCTTTAACAACTTATCCTGGTACTTGGATAGTTTGAAGAAGTATGCTTCTTCCTTTGCGGCTACAACCTTTCTTCCGCAGTCTGGGCAGCAGCCGTCAACCAGCTGGCTTTCAGTCCAGAATGATTCGCAAGGTGTGCAGTAAAGTCCTTCATACTCTCCCTTATAGATGTCGCCCTTTTCGTACATCTTCATAAAGATATTTTGAACTCTCTTCACGTGTCTATCTTCTGTAGTTCTGATGAAGTCATCGTATGAGATCTCCATAGTCTTCCAAAGCTCCTTGATGCCGCCTACGATTTCGTCTACGTAAGCCTGAGGAGTTACACCCTTTTCGTTGGCGATAGTCTGAATCTTTTGACCGTGTTCATCAGTTCCAGTTAAAAACATTACGTCGTATCCAGTAGCTCTCTTAAATCTAGCCATGGCGTCTGCCATTACTGTGCAGTAGGTATGTCCTACGTGTAAGTTTGAGCTTGGATAATAGATTGGTGTTGAGATATAGTATTTTCCTTTAAATTCTGCCATTTCTTGGCTCCTTTCCTCTCCGTCGAATGGGACGAAGCAGTTTTATTTTAACTAATATATTCTATCACACTATTTCAATACATTCAAATCTACTTTGTGCTTTATGCCCTTAACCTTTCCCTTGCAGGAATACTGAAGCATATCCCACTTTATATTACCCTTGCCGTTACTATCGTAGTCTGCAAGCCATATAGGGTATTTATCCACCTCTGAAAGGATGACCTGGTTCTTAAAGTAGTTGATGTTTCCGTAGATTATTGGCTTAAAGCCTGCCTTTTTCACCACCTTGCAAAAGGCAAGGGCGTTCCTAGTGTTTTGCTCACGAGTTAACCCTTGGGTCCTATCTCCAGCATGTACCTGCTCCATATCGAAGGCGATGTACATTGGATCGTAGCCTGATGCTAGGGAAACTGCAGTCTTTGCTTCCTCTTTGGCCTCTCTTACGTTTACGGCTGTTGAAAAGAAGTACACGCCTGTCTTTATTCCCTGTTCTTTAGCCCCGTCCATATTCTGGTAGAACTTGCTGTCTAGGTGAATGATGCCGTTATCTGCGCCCCTGTAACCTGCTCTAACCATTACGAAGTCCACGTCCACCTTTTCCCAGTTAATGTCTCCCTGGTAGGCGGATACGTCTATGCCCTTTTCCTCTCCCTTTAAGCTGAATACAAGTATTACTGCTACCAGGATTGCCAGGGCTACAATTAATTTCTTCTTCATTTCTTTACCCCTAAAATCTTAAGAAGTTCTTCTCTATCCTTTTCTTTACCTTCTCTGTTTAGTTTTAGCTCATCTAAAACCCTTGTGAATACCTTTTTGTCTATTGGATACTTCAAGATTGCAAATACCAGGATGACCATGAATAGGCCTGGTATGAAGGTGAAGTTGTTACTTACCCAGTTTAGTGCACTATCTGTTTGTACAGCTAGCTCTGCATCAAATCCTGCAAGGCTTAGGTTAATTCCAAGCAGCTGAAAACCTACTGCCATGGATACCGATTCAGATAGGGCCTGCAGGGATATTACTGCACCTGAATGCTTTTCTCCTGAGCAAAGCTCCTCTACCTCGCATACGTCATATATGATCGAAGGCATTAGCTGCCAGTAGCAGGTGTTTGCAACTGAATATACAAGGCATACCAGGATTACCATTGGAAGGCTATCTATGTTTACAAATCTTAGCCCCATCATGATGACTCCAGATATTCCTATGCCGTAGCAGAATACGTACTTCTTATCCCACTTGTTTGCTAGAAGTGCTACCACAGGAACGAAGGCGATGCCTGCAACTGTGATGACCAGCATGGTAAGTGAAATTGTATTTGAACTGAAGCCTAGGTTGTATGAAAGGTAATATACCCTGTCTGATGAGAATATTGTGTTTGCAATCAGGTAGCATACCGATGCTGCGATTACAAATCTAATAGGCCTTACCTTTAGTATTGAAAGGTACTCCTTGAACATTCCCTTGATGGCCTTGGCTGAAAGAATCTTTTCCTTCGTTTCTGGCTTCTTGAAGTCCTTTATGTCGCTATGCTTGTTGGTAAGCGCGCAGATTAAAAGGGCTCCTCCTGCGCATACTCCTGAGAAAAGGCCTACTGTCATCCAGCCTGTTTCAACAGTCTTTCCCATTGAAACTAGTAGGTCTACTATCATGGTTGGTAGTACCATACCTACTGCCATGCCTAACTGGTTGAATACGTAGGCGTATGACCTAAGCACTGTTCTCTCGTCATAATCGTCTGTTAGATCTGAGCCCCATGTCATGTATGGTACGAAGAAACTAGCAAATGAGGTCCAAAATAGCAGGATCATGACAGCGTAGTATACCACCTTGAAGCCGTAGCCAGCGTCGATGCTGGTGAACAGCAGCGTGGATACTATTGCAACTGGAAATGCTGCAAATAGAAGGAATGGCTTTCTCTTGCCAAACCTTGTTTCAATCCTGTCCGATGAATAGCCGACTATTGGTCCGCATATAGCCTCCCACACTGAGCCTAGGGCTGTGATGGTTCCTGCTATTGCTGGCTCTAGTCCCACAACTGTAGTCAAAAAGAATAACAGGTATGTGCCTGTCAAAGTGTACATTGTGTTATCCGCTAGTCCGCCAATTCCATAGGATAATTTTGTCCCAAAACTTAATCTCATTTTAATCTCCTTTGAGAAATGGGGACGGTTCTTTTTTCTCGAGAAAAAAGAACCGTCCCTTTTTATTTAAAATAGGTCTTTTAGCTTTTGTGCAAAGCTTCCCTTCTTCTTGTAGCAGTCAGGTGTCATAACCTCTTCAAGCTTCTTAACAGCCTTCTTCTGCTCTGAATTTAGCTTTGTAGGTATTTCAACGTTTACAGTTACAAGCAGGCTACCTGCCCTTCCTGATCTAACGTTCTTCACTCCTAGTCCCTTCAGGTTGAATGTTGATCCAGTCTGAGTTCCTGCAGGAATGTCATAGGATACCTTTCCAGTCATGGTAGGTACCACTATTGTATCTCCCATTGCAGCCTGAGTGAAGGTGATAGGAATGTCTAGGTACAGGTTATCTCCCTTTCTCTTGAACAGGCTGGGCTGCTCTACTGAAACTACTATGTAAAGGTCGCCGTTTGGACCGCCGTTAGTTCCTGGTTCGCCCTGTCCCCTGATAGGAATTACGCTATCGTTGTCCACGCCAGCAGGAATTTTAACGTTTATCTTAACGTTCTTTCTTACCTTGCCGCCGCCACCGCATTCATGGCATGGCTTGTCGATGACAGTACCTCTGCCGCCGCAGTTAGGACAAGTTGTCTGGTTCTGGAACTGACCAAATGGAGTTCTCTGCATCCTTACAACCCTGCCCTGGCCGTTACAGGTTGGACAAGTCTTCTTGCTGGTTCCAGGAGCTGTACCTTCACCCTTACAAGTTCCGCACTTTACGAACTTGGTGATGGATATTTCCTTTTCGCAGCCGAAGTATGCTTCATCAAAGGTAATCTTTATTGCCTTCTGAAGGTCTCTACCCTTTTGTGGGCCGTTTCTGGTCTGGCCTCCAAAGCCGCCTCCGAACATTCCTCCGAACATATCGAAGATGTCGTCGAAGCCTCCGAAGCCACCTGCTCCAGCGCCACCAAAACCAGCGTTAGGATCTACCCCTGCATGGCCAAACTGGTCATATCTACTTTTCTTTTCAGGATCAGAAAGTACGCTATAGGCTTCGTTTACTTCCTTGAACTTTTCCTCGGCCTCCTTATCCCCTGGATTTCTGTCCGGGTGATATTTCATAGCCATCTTTCTAAACCCGCTTTTTATCTCGGCCTCGCTGGCGCCCTTTTGGACACCTAAGACCTCGTAAAAATCTCGTTTATCTGCCATTTTTATCTTCCTTAGTCAACTACTGTATAGTCTGCATCAACAACGTTGTCGTCTTGAGGTGCTTCGCCTTGAGGTTGTGCTTGAGCTTGTTGCTGAGCTTGAGCCTGTTCATAAAGCTTAGTTGAAATTACGTGGAACTTTTCAGTTAATTCATCAGTCTTAGCCTTGATGTCATCAGGTGTTCCGTTTTCAAGAACCTTCTGAAGAGCTTCCTTAGCAGCGTTGATGTCTGCCTGTTCTTCAGCGCTTAGCTTATCGCCTAATTCCTTCATTGACTTTTCAGTCTCGTATACTAGGTTTTCAGCCTTGTTTCTAATTTCAACTTCTTCTTTTCTCTTCTTGTCTTCTTCAGCGTATTGTTCTGCTTCAGCAACCTTAGCCTTGATTTCATCATCTGAAAGCTTAGTTGATGAAGTGATAGTGATGTTCTGTGACTTGCCTGTGCCAAGGTCCTTAGCGCTTACGTTTACGATGCCGTTAGCGTCGATATCGAAAGTTACCTCGATTTGAGGAATGCCACGAGGTGCTGCAGGAATTCCAGTTAGCTGGAATCTACCTAGTGTAATGTTTCCTGCTGCCATTTCTCTTTCACCTTGCATTACGTGAATGTCTACAGCTGTTTGGTTGTCTGCTGCAGTTGAGAAGATCTGGCTCTTCTTAGTTGGAATAGTTGTATTTCTTTCAATTAGCTTAGTAGCAACTCCGCCTAATGTTTCGATAGATAGTGAAAGTGGAGTTACGTCTAGTAGTAGTACGTCGTTTACTTCACCAGTAAGTACGCCTGCTTGAATTGCAGCTCCTACTGATACGCATTCGTCAGGGTTGATGCCCTTGAATGGTTCCTTACCTGTAATCTTCTTAACAGCTTCTTGAACTGCAGGAATTCTAGTTGAACCACCTACTAGGATGATCTTAGCAAGGTCAGCGTTAGTTACGCCAGCATCTTGCATAGCCTTCTTCATAGGTTCAATAGTTCTCTGTACTAGGTCTGCAGTAAGTTGATCAAACTTAGCTCTAGTTAGGTCCATGTTAACGTGAAGTGGACCGTCAGCTGTTACTGTGATGAATGGTAGGTTGATGTTAGTTGTCTGTGCACTTGAAAGCTCCTTCTTAGCCTTTTCAGCAGCTTCCTTTAATCTTTGCATGGACATCTTGTCGTTTCTAAGGTCAACGCCGTTTTCCTTAGCGAATGTGTCAGCGATGTAGTTTAGAACTACGTTATCGAAGTCGTCGCCACCTAGCTTAGTGTCGCCGTTAGTAGCAAGTACTTCAAATACGCCGTCCCCTAGTTCTAGGATTGATACGTCGAATGTACCGCCGCCTAGGTCATATACTAAGATCTTGTGTGATCCTTCTTCCTTATCTAAGCCGTATGCCAGTGATGCAGCAGTAGGTTCGTTGATGATTCTTTTAACGTCTAGTCCTGCAATCTTACCTGCATCCTTAGTTGCTTGCTTTTGAGCATCTGAGAAATATGCTGGTACAGTGATAACTGCTTCAGTTACCTTTTCGCCAAGATAGCTTTCAGCGTCAGCCTTTAGCTTTGCAAGGATCATAGCTGAAATGTCTTGAGGTGTGTATTCCTTACCGTCAATTGTTACCTTGTGGTCTGAGCCCATATATCTCTTGATTGATGAAATTGTTCTATCTGGATTTGTGATAGCCTGTCTCTTTGCAGTTTCGCCTACAAGTCTTTCGCCGCTCTTTGCAAATCCTACGATTGATGGAGTAGTTCTGTTTCCTTCTGCGTTAGCGATTACTACAGGATCTCCTCCTTCTAATACTGATACACATGAGTTTGTTGTTCCTAAGTCAATACCGATTACTTTTGCCATTTTCTTTCTCCTTCTTAATTAGTTTGCCACCTTGACCATGGCAGGTCTTACGACCTTGTTATTTAGTAAATATCCCTTTTGAAGTACAAAGCAGACTTTGCCGCTCTCATATTCTTCCGAATCCTCCATCATCATCGCATTGTGATAATTAGGATCGAAATCTTCTCCAAGAGCCTTTATCTCAGTTACCCCGGATTTCTCCAAAACTTCCTGAAGCTGAGTGAATATTAGCTTCATTCCGTCAGAGAAGTTATCTCCTTCAGGTGCATGCTCTAAAGCTCTTTCAAAATTGTCTATTACATTAAGCAGTTCGCCAACGATCTTCTCGTTTGCGAATGCGTAAATGTCGCTCTTTTCCTTTTCTGTTCTACGCTTGTAGTTTTGAAAGTCTGCCATAAGTCTAAGGAACTTTTCATCGTCCTTTTGCTCTTCTACCACTTCTTCAACCACTTCTTCTACTGCTTCTTCAGTCTTCTTTTTGGCCATTCTTTCCTCCTTCTAATTGGAAGGCACTGTTTAGATTATCTGTTAAGTACTCGATAATCGAGGTTACCTCTCCATATTTCATTCTTGTAGGTCCGATTACGCCGATCTTACCTATCATCTTTCCATCAACCTGGTAGGTTGCTGTAATCAGGGAGCAGTCGTTCATAACGTCGTCTGAGTTTTCCTCACCGATTGTCACTATTACGCCATCGTCCCTTTCTATTAGCTTTCTAGTGAAGTTTTCCTTTTGTCCAAGGAGCTCCATAAAGCCTCTAGCTTTCTTAAGGTCGTTGTATTCTGGAATATCGAAGATGTTTGTAAGACCTTCCATATATAGGTTGACATTTAACATCTCGTTTAAGGTCTTTAAAAAGCTAGGCATGATGTTTTCCTCTAGGCCAGACAGGGCGTCAACATCGCTCTTGATGCTGCTTATTAGCTTGCCTGTGGAAATATCGCTTATCTTATGACCTCTATAGTTATATGTTAAAGTCTTTGCAAGAAGCTCAAGCTTATCTTCCTCGTAAGGGCCATTTAAGCTGATGGCCTTGTTAGAAATTTTTCCGCTTTCAGAGGCTATCATCAGAACCACCGTCTCCTCATCTACTGGAAGAAGGTTGATGTACTTGATAACGTCCTCGTTCTTGTTAGGAGTCATAGCAAAGGAAGTAAGGTTTGTAATATCTGACAGTATCTGTGCTGCGTGCTTAATTGTCTCGTCGAATTCGTTTACGTTGGACTTTAAGCTTTCAGCGATTACATTCTTTTCCTCCTGGCTAAGTTCCTTCTTCTCCATCAAAGTGTTTACGTAAAGCCTGTAGGCCTTGTCCGATGGAACTCTGCCTGCCGATGTGTGAGGGTGAGTAAGGTAACCCATCTCTTCAAGATCGCTCATCTCGTTACGGATTGTTGCAGGGCTGATTCCTAGATCGTAATTCTTTGAAAGGGTTCTTGAGCCTACTGGCTCAGCGGACTTAACATAGTCGCCAATTATGGCTTGTAAGATTTTAAGTTTTCTCTCGCTTAAATCCATATTTCCTCCTTTGTTAGCACTCACCGAATTTGAGTGCTAACTACAATTCATAATATATATCATATATGTGTTTGTGTCAATAAAAAACTCGGCTTTCGCCGAGATTTTTTTACTCTTCTTCTGGGTGGTCAATCTTGTACGTATTGGTGTAAATTTCTTCACCTTTTTTGTCCTGGTAGATTACCTGAACTTCGATGCCTTCTATCTGTGTGCTTTCCTCTAGGGAAGTAATCAGATTGCCAAAGGTCTTCTCTGCTCTAGGCTCATCCTTCTTCTTTTCTTTCCTTACGTTTTTGATGGCCTGCTTGGACATTCTCTCGTTGTACTGAGACACGATTATTATCGTATTGTCCTCTACAGTAACCTCTACTGAGCCATCCTCGTCTTCAGTGTTCATGGATTCGAATACCTTGGATATATCCGCATTCTTTTCCACATATGATTCAAGGGTTTGATGACCGCAGGATGCAAGTCCTATGCATAGGCATAGTGCCATCATTAAACTAAATATTTTCTTCATCTATCTCCTCCTGGGCCCAGCTTATTGCGCTTCTTACAGCTCTCTTCCAGCCCTTAATCATTTGATCTCTCTTTTCATCTGAAATATCCGGTGTAAACTGTCTATCCACCTGCCAGTTTGTAATTACGTCTTCCTTGCTATCCCAGTATCCTGTTGCAAGGCCTGCCAGGTATGCTGCACCTAGTGATGTGGTTTCAACAAGGCTAGGTCTAACCACCTTTGAATTAAGCACATCTGACTGAATCTGCATAAGCAAATTGTTTGCGCTTGCCCCGCCGTCTACCTTTAATGCAACCAGCTTTTCACCTAGATCGCTTTCCATAGCAGATATTAAATCGTATGTCTGGTATGCTAAGGATTCTAAGGTTGCTCTAACAAGGTGTGCGTCGGTAGTACCTCTAGTAAGTCCAAAGATGCTTCCTCTAGCGTATGGATTCCAGTAAGGAGCGCCTAGTCCAGTAAATGCAGGTACCACGTATACCCCTTGGGAGTCCTCAACTCTTTCAGCCATCTCCTCAGACTGAGGTGAGTTTTCCACTATCTTAAGTTCATCTCTTAGCCACTGTATTGCAGCTCCGCATACGAATACGGATCCCTCTAAGGCATAGTTTACCTTGCCATCAAGGCCCCAAGCTATGGTTGTAACAAGGCCGTTCTTTGAGAATACAGGCGTTTCCCCTGTGTTCATAAGTAGGAAGCAGCCTGTGCCATATGTGTTCTTGGCCTCTCCAGGATTAAAGCAAGTCTGTCCAAAAAGTGCAGCCTGCTGATCTCCTGCAGCTCCAGCAATCCTTACTGGGCCGCCAAACATTTCATCAGTAGTCATGCCATATACCATGCTTGATGGAACTGGGGTAGGTAACATGCACTTTGGAACGTCTAGAAGCTCTAAAAGTTCATCATCCCACTCTAGTGTGTTAATATTGAACATCATGGTTCTAGATGCGTTGGAGTAGTCGGTTACGTGAACCTTTCCTCCTGTCAGATTCCAGATTAGCCAGGTCTCAACTGTACCAAATAGTAGGTCTCCCTTTTCAGCCCTTTCTCTAGCGCCTCCAACGTTATCCAGTATCCACTTTAGCTTAGTTCCGCTAAAGTATGCGTCTATTAGTAGGCCAGTCTTTTCCCTGACCATGTCCGTCTTATCCTTTATGCTATCGCAGTACTTTGCAGTTCTTCTGCACTGCCATACTATTCCGTTGTATACAGGCTTTCCAGTATTCTTGTCCCACACGATGGTAGTCTCTCGCTGGTTGGTGATGCCAATAGCCTCTACGTTTTCGTAGGTCTTTCCAATCTTTTCTAAAGCCTTTCTTGCCACCAAAAGCTGAGTATCCCATATCTCCATGGGATCGTGCTCAACGTATCCTGGCTGTGGGAAGATTTGAGTAAACTCCTGCTGAGCTACAGAAACCATCTTTCCCTGCTTATCGTAGATTATGCACCTTGAGCTGGTGGTGCCAGCGTCTAGGGCCATTATGTATTTTTCCATTGCTTCTCCTTAAACGAACTTCGCCATGATTTCATTGGAGTGGTCCATACCATCTAAAGTCAGGTACACCCTTTCCTCTGTTTCCACTAAAAGTCCCTCTTCAATGTACTCTTTTCTTTCATCCAATATATATCTAAAGAAGTCATCGTAGGACTGGCCCACCACTTCCTTAAATCTTTCCTTTGTAAAGCCCTCTCTCTTTCGTAGGGCTGTAAATACCATCTCGCCTGCAGTATCCTTAACTGAATTTATATGGACTTCCCTATCCAAGTTACCAGATAGATATTTGTCTAGGTCGTCCGTATTCTTAAAGCGCTCACTCTTAAAGTATGAGCTTGCTCCAAGGCCAATCCCTATGTACTCTTCCATGTTCCAGTACTTTAGGTTATGCTGGCATTCTTTTCCTTTTCTTGCAAAGTTTGAAATCTCATAGTGGCTGTAACCAGCATCCTCTAAGATTTCAATGGCTCTATGGTGCATCCTTCTTTCCTCTAGATCGGAAGGTACATTAAGTCTATCCATCTTGTATTCCTGGTAAAACCTTGTTCCCTCTTCAATCTGAAGGCTATATGCTGAAATGTGCTCTGGGGAAAGGGATATTACCTCTTTTAAGGTCTTCTCCCACCTTTGTATATCCTGCCCTGGAAGGGCAAACATTAAATCCACGTTGATATTTTCAAAGACTTCTCTAGCAATGGTATATGCCTTTAAAAAGTCCTCTCTAGTGTGGACCCTGCCTAAGGTTTTTAGAAGATCGTCCTCCATGGACTGGCAGCCAATGCTAAGCCTGTTTATCCCAGCATCCTTAAATGCTAAAAGCTTAGGTTTATCGAAGGTCTTAGGATTCGCCTCAAGTGTAACCTCGCCTGTAGGATTAATCTTATCCAGTATTCTCTTTACCTGCCTTGGCTCAAGAAGGCTTGGAGTTCCTCCGCCGAAGAAGACGGTGTCTGCCTTTACCTGGTACTCGTCCAGCTCCTTTAAAAGCATATCCACGTAGCCATCCATCATCTCTTCCTTACCTGGGAAGGATAGAAAGCCGCAGTAGTCGCACTTCTTTAGGCAAAAGGGTATGTGAATATATATTCCTGTCATTACTTTCCTTCGTCGTACTTTAGAACAGCAGTGAAGGCTTCCTGAGGAACTTCTACAGTACCAAACTGCCTCATCCTCTTCTTTCCTTCCTTTTGCTTTTCTAACAGTTTCTTCTTACGTGAAATATCTCCGCCGTAGCACTTGGCAAGTACATCCTTTCTGTACGCCTTTACGGTTTCACGAGCGATAATCTTCTGGCCTATTGCAGCCTGAATAGGTACCTCGAACTGGTGCATAGGGATTACTTCCTTTAGCTTTTCGCATACGAACCTGCCTCTAGCGTAGGCATTGGATTCGTGTACTATCATGCTGAAGGCATCCACCAATTCTCTGTTAAGCATAATGTCTAGCTTAACCAGGCTTGACCTTTCGTATCTATCGAACTCGTACTCTAATGAGCCGTAGCCTCTAGTCTTTGACTTTAATGCGTCGAAGAAGTCGTAGATTACCTCGTTAAGAGGCATGTCGTAGTGAAGCTCAACTCTGGTAGGAGTGATGTATTCCATTTTTATCATGGAACCTCTTCTCTGCTGGCATAGATCCATGACGGTGCCTACGTACTCGTTAGGTATCATGATGCAGGCCTTTACCATAGGTTCCATAATATATGATATCTCTGTTGGGCTAGGTAGGTTGGATGGGTTTTGAAGCATCATCTCAGTGCCGTCGGTCTTTACCACCTTGTATGTTACGCTTGGAGATGTGGTTATTACTGCAAGGTCAAATTCCCTCTCCAATCTTTCAACTATGATCTCCATGTGAAGTAGTCCTAGGAAGCCGCATCTAAATCCGTAGCCTAAAGCCTGGGATGTTTCTGGTTCAAAGTTAAATGCCGCATCGTTTACCTGTAGCTTTTCTAGGGCATCCTTTACGCTTTCATACTTTTCACCTTCTGCAGGATAGATGCCGCAGTAAACCATTGACTGTACCTTCTTGTATCCTGGAAGTGCCTTTTCTGCAGGGTCGTTTGCCAGCGTGAAGGTATCTCCAACTCTAGCGTCCTTTACCTGCTTTATGGATGCACAAACATAGCCTACCTCTCCTGCTCTAAGTTCCTTGGTTGGAACTGGATTAGGCGCGCAGTAGCCTACCTCTGTAACCTCGTACTGCTTTCCTGTAGCCATCATCTTGATGACATCGCCCTTCTTCACGCAGCCGTCCATCAGCCTAGTGTAGATTATTACTCCTAGGTAGTTGTCGTACTTGGAGTCGAAGATTAGGCCCTTTAGTTTTCCCTCAGGGTCTCCTGTTGGTGCAGGAACGTCAGTGATAATTCTCTCTAAAAGTTCATCAACCCCCTGGCCAGTCTTTGCTGAAACAAGTGGCGCATCGGTAGCGTCAAGGCCAATAAGGTCCTCGATCTCTTCCTTACACTCGTCAGGTCTAGATGAAGCTAGGTCTATCTTGTTTAAAACTGGAAGTATGTCCAGGTCTTCATTAATTGCTAGATACACGTTTGCCAGGGTCTGCGCCTCTACCCCTTGGGTTGAATCCACAACCAAAATTGCCCCTTCGCAAGCTGCAAGGGATCTGGATACCTCGTAGGTAAAGTCTACGTGTCCTGGTGTATCTATCAGGTTATATATGTATTCTTGTCCGTCTTTAGCCTTGTATACCAATCTTGTGGTTTGAAGCTTGATGGTGATTCCTCTCTCACGCTCAAGATCCATGTTGTCCAATAGCTGTTCCTTCATGTCCCTTTCTGCAACTAGACCGGTCTTTTCAATCAAGCGGTCTGCCAGGGTGGATTTGCCGTGGTCAATATGGGCTATTATGCTAAAGTTTCTGATAAGTTTTTGGTAATCCATATGTATTTACTCTCCCAGAATATATTACTAAAAAGTGGTTGATTTTTCAAGGGATATAATATATACTTACTGTGCGAATTTATGCAAAATATTAATAAAAGTGGGGTGAAATTATATGGCAAACATTAAATCCGCAAAGAAAAGAATTAGAGTAATCGACAAGAAGACAGCTAGAAACA
>JAKSSK010000016.1 GCA_024403135.1 Clostridia bacterium | reverse complement strand
GCTTAAGATGGGTGGCCCAGTAGCTGGAGCTCCTAAGGAAGCACACGAAAAGGCTCTAAAGGCATTAGAAGAACTTAGAAAATAGAGGATATTTCTTATGGTATATAAAGGACAGATAAAAGAAAGACAACCATGGGTCAACGTGTTGATCTTCATACTAGCGGCATATCTTACCTGGAGAGAATTTGCAGCAGGTCAATACATCTACATTATCTTAGGTGTGATAGTAATGGCCGCATGCTTCTTTAAGAAGGAGCACCATATTTCCGACCAGGGCGTAGATATAGTCTACTTTATGTTCGACAAGGTATTTAAACATAACCTTTGGACATGGGATGAGATAACAACAATTCACCCAGACTATACGAAGGCTGCACCAAATGTAATGCTTCATATAGGTAAGGACGTTGTTACAAGAAGCTTTATATACAAGAAATCTCAGGTAGCACCAATCCTTGAACTTGCAAGAGAAAAGAACGCCAATATATACATTGACGACGCAACCCAGAAGCAGCAACAGGAGAAAGCCCAAGAAATTGCTAGGGCTAGAAAGGCTGCCAAGAAGAAGAAAAAGAAATAAAATCACAAAATGGGCTGTTTAGCATAGCTAAGCAGCCTTTTTTATTGAAAAAATGCGTATTTTTAGTGCTTTTTGCAAGGGTATATAGTATAATTACTGTGTATGATTATGATAATATTTAGAAAGGAAGGTCTCAAAAATGAGTCAAAAGCATTTAAATAGCGTTAAGACTGGCCACTTCAAGAACACAGCAGGCTGTGCTACTGAAATTATGCCAATTCCTGACGTTGTTAAAATTTCTATGTCTCAACATATAGGAGCACCTTGTAAGCCATTAGTAGCAAAGGGTGACTACGTAACAGTTGGTCAACTTATTGGAGACACTGATGCCTTTGTAAGCGCACCTATTCACTCTAGTGTATCAGGTACTGTTACAGCTATCGAAGAACAAAGATCAGCTAGCGGCGGAAGAGATACTTTAGTAGTAATTGAAACAGACAAGAAACAAGAGCCATGTGCAGACGTAAAACCTCCACAGGCTGAAGATTTAGCAGGCTTCGTTAAGGCAATTAGAGAAAGCGGTCTAGTTGGACTTGGCGGAGCATCATTCCCAACTCATATTAAGTTCAATCCTAAGAATTTAGATGAAGTAAAAACATTAATCGTAAACGCAGCTGAATGTGAACCATTCATCACATCAGACCACAGATTAATGCTAGAAGACGCAGAAGATCTAATCGCAGGTATGGAACTTGTTATGAAGTACATTGGACTAGACCACGGATACATCGGTATTGAAGAAAACAAGCCAGATGCTATCGCACATCTAGACCAATTAATCGCTGAAAAGGGATTAGCAGACAAGATGGAAACATTCACACTTCAAGCTAGATACCCTAAGGGCGCAGAAAGAGTTCTTGTATATGAAATCACAGGCAAGACAATGAACGCTGGCGTACTTCCTGCAGATCTTGGAATTATCCTTTCCAACGTAACTACAATCGCTTTCGTTGGTAAGTATTTCAGAACAGGAATGCCTCTAGTAGAAAAGAGAGTAACAATTGATGGTGATGCAGTAGCAAGACCAACAAACGTAATCGCTCCTCTTGGAACTATGATTGGTGACATCATCAACTTCTGTGGTGGATACAAGGAAGAACCTAAGAAGATCTTAATGGGTGGACCTATGATGGGTAGAGCAATCTATTCAGACGCTATGCCACTAGTTAAGAACAACAATGCTATCTTAGCGTTCTCATCAAAACAAGCATATATTCCAGAAGAAACAGCTTGCATCAACTGCGGTAGATGCCATAGCGTATGTCCATTCAACTTAATTCCTACAGCATTAGCAGACGCTTATGATGCTAAGGATGCTCAAAAGTTATCCGACTTAAGAGTAATGCAATGTATGGAATGCGGAAGCTGCTCATATATTTGCCCTGCTAGAAGACCTTTAGCTTTCATCAACAAGCTTGGTAAGGGCGTAGTAAAGGAGGCTGGAATTAAATAATGGATAATAAAGTAAGAGACAATTTATTAGTATCATCATCACCACATATCGTGACTGGTGTGGATACTCAAAAGACTATGGCAGCAGTACTGCTTGCCCTAGCACCTTCTTTCCTAGTAAGCATATATGTATTTGGAGCAAGAGTAATCCTATTAACTCTAGTATGTATGGCTGCTTCAATGTTCTTCGAATGGGCATGGAACAGACTAATGCACAAAGAGCAAACAGTTATGGATTTATCCGCAGCTCTAACAGGTGTGTTAATCGCATTTAACGTACCTTCAAACCTTCCTCTATGGATTGCAATCCTTGGCTGCTTCGTAGCTATCGTAGTAGTTAAGCAACTTTATGGAGGTATCGGAAAGAACTTAGTAAACCCTGCAATCACTGCCAGAGTTGTACTATTCATCTCATTTGCAACACAAATGACAACATGGCCACTTCCATTAACACCATCAAACGCAGACGTTACTACAGGAGCTACTCCTTTAGGCGTACTTGCAGAAGGTGGAGCTGAACTTCCTTCAAACATGCAATGTTTCCTAGGAGTTATCGGCGGTTCAATGGGCGAAGTAAGTGCTATCGCATTAATCATTGGCGGAATCTTCTTAATCTACAAGAAGATCATCTCACCAATCATTCCAGCATGCTTCATCGGAACAGTATTCGTATTCGCATTAGTTTACTATTCAATCGCTGGTGTTCCTGAAGTTGCAGGAGATATGTCAGTACTTGGTATGGCAATCTTCCACATCATGGCTGGTGGTGTAATGCTTGGAGCATTCTTCATGGCTACAGACTATGTAACAAGCCCACTACTTCCAAGAGGTAAGGTAATCTTCGGTATTGGATGTGGTTTAATCACAATGATCATCAGATTATTCGGAGCATACCCAGAAGGCGTTTCATTCTCAATTCTGTTAATGAACATCATGACTCCATTAATCGACAACTATGCTTTAAAGATGGAAATCAAGAAGCAAGCTAAGAAAGGTGGTGCAAAATAATGAAGAGTAACACTTTTAAAGAATATATTGCACCAATCGTAGTATTAGTTGGTATTTGTCTAGTAATATCATTTGCTCTAGCAGAAACTAACTCAGTAACAGCACCTGTAATCGAAGCTAACGATAAGGCAGCAGCAGACCAGGCAAGAACTGAATTACTTCCTGACGGTGATGCATTCACTCAAGCAGATTGTGAACTACTAGCAACAGAAGACGGTAAAGTAACTGTTAAAGACGTATATACAGCTGACAACGGTGCTGGTATGGTTATTACAGTAGGAACTAAGTCATTCGGCGGCGAACTTACTGAAATGATCGGCATCGACAAGGACGGCAAGGTAACTGGAGTTAAGGTTACTAAGCACAACGATACAGCTGGTTTAGGTACTAAGGCACATGATCCTTCATTTGTAAAACAATACATCGGTATGGATACTCTAACAAAGACTTCAGCTAAGGAAGAATCCAAGACTGGCGACGGAGTTACATACATCACTGGAGCATCAATTTCATCAAACGCTGTTCACTATGGCGTATATGAAGCTTTAGCACAATTTGAAGCAATGGGAGGTGTCAAATAATGGGTAAAAAATTAGGCATCTTAACAAAAGGTATAATTAAGGAAAATCCAGTACTAGTATTACTACTAGGTACTTGTCCTACACTAGCAACAACAAGTTCAGCTATCAACGGTCTTGGAATGGGCGTTGCAGCAACAGCTGTACTTATCTGTTCAAACATTGTAATTTCATTACTTAAGAACATCATTCCAGATAAGGTAAGAATCCCATGCTACATCGTAGTAATCGCAGGTTTCGTAACTGTAGTACAATTCGTACTTCAAGCTTTCGTACCTTCATTATATGAAGCATTAGGTATCTTCATTCCACTTATCGTAGTAAACTGTATCATCCTAGGAAGAGCCGAAATGTTCGCTTCAAAGAACAACGTTTTAGACTCAGCTCTAGATGGTATCGGAATGGGTATCGGCTTTACTTTAGCATTAGGCGTTATGGGTCTAATCAGAGAAGTAATCGGTGCTGGTACTGTATTCGGAATGGCTATTCCATGGGTATGCGATAACCCATTCATGATCATTGCACTTGCACCAGGCGGATTCTTCGTTTACGCAGTAATGATCGCAGCTATCAACTACTTCACAAATGGTAAGGCTATCAAGAAGAAAGAATTTGGATGCAGCGGATGCTCAATGCAAGCAGTTTGCAACCAAGAAAAATGTCAAAAGGAAGGAGCTGAAGTATCATGTTAAAAATTCTTACAATTTTACTTTCAGTTATTCTAGTAAATAACTGCATACTAGCTCAATTCTTAGGCATCTGTCCTTTCTTGGGCGTATCAAAGAAGTTAGACTCATCAGTTGGTATGGGTGTTGCAGTAACATTCGTAATGGTTCTTGCAACAGCAGCTACATGGCCAATTCAACAATTACTTAACAAGTATGAAATCGGCTACCTTCAAACAGTAGTATTCATCCTTGTAATCGCTGCATTAGTACAACTTGTAGAAATGATTTTAAAGAAGTTCATCCCATCTCTTCACAGAGCTCTTGGTGTATACCTTCCTCTAATCACTACAAACTGTGCAGTACTAGGTGTAACAATCAACAATATTGACTATTCATACACTTACGTTGAATCTCTATTCAACGCATTAGGAACTGGTATCGGTTTCCTAGTAGCTATGATCATATTCAGTGGTATGAGACAAAAGCTAGAAGGAAACAAGTTCGTTCCTGTATCATTCCAGGGAGTTCCTATCACATTAGTTAGTGCTTCAATACTATCCCTAGCATTCATGGGATTCAGTGGATTAGTAGGATAGGAGGCGAGAAATATGAGTATAGCAACAGCAGTAATATTAGTAGTAGTTATAGGATTAGTTCTTGCAGTTATCCTTACAGTAGCATCAAAGGTATTCTTCGTACCTGTAGATGAAACAGTAGCAAACTTAAGAGCTGAACTTCCAGGCGCAAACTGCGGTGCTTGCGGATATGCAGGTTGTGACGACTATGCAGCAGCACTAGCAGCTGACCACTCAATCTCAACTAGCGCTTGCCCAGTAGGTGGCGCAGATGTAGCAGCTAAGCTTGCTGAAATCTTAGGAGTTGAAGCAGGATCAGCTGACAAGCAGGTTGCAGTAGTTAAGTGTAACGGACACTGTGACGCAGCTAAGACAATTATGGAATACAAAGGAATCGAAAGCTGTAAGGCAGCTAAGACTTTATTCGGTGGTGCTAGCGCTTGCACACACGGATGTATGGGACTTGGCGATTGCGTAGCAGCATGTGACTTCGATGCAATCCACATTTGCAATGGCGTAGCAGTAGTAGATAGAGAAGCTTGCGTAGCTTGCGGAGCTTGCGCAAAGGCTTGTCCAAACAACGTTATCGCAATGTTACCTGAAAAGAACAAGGTATTCGTACAATGTAACTCAAAGGATAAGGGTGCAGTTGCAAGAAAGGCTTGTTCATCAGCTTGTATCGGATGCGGTAAGTGCGCTAAGGCTTGTAAATTCGAATCAATTACAGTTGAAGATAACCTAGCAACAATCAACCCAGAAACTTGTAAGAACTGTGGTCTTTGTGCTAAGGAATGCCCAACTGGAGCAATCGTAAACTTAAGAGCAAAGAAAAAAGCACCAGCTGCTGAAAAAGCTGAGGCTTAATCCTTAATCTAAATAATAGCTAAAAAAACCACTAGTTTACTAGTGGTTTTTAATTGTGATATAATGGCGACAAAATATGAAGGAGGTGCATCATGAAATATGCTTTAATAAATATGAACATCTTGGATGGACACGAAAACATGCAGGTCACACCTGGAAAAGCAATTATCGTTGAGAATGAAAAGATTTTAGACATCATTCCAGCTTCTCAGCTTGATAGCGATATAGAGAAAATCGACCTCAAGGGCTCATACATCATTCCAGGCCTTATCAATCTGCACGTTCATATTCCATCGGCAGGAAAAGCACCTAAAAATGCAAAGTCAATCGACTATGAAAAGATTGCAAAGCTTCTTAAGTTAGGCCTTGCAAGAGCTATAGTAAAAAGCATGTGCAAAAACTATGCCAAGCAGGACCTGTATTCGGGAACCACGACCATAAGGGCGGTTGGCGGAGTGCTGGATTTTGATACTTGGCTTAGAGATAAAATAAATTCAAAACAGGCGGTAGGACCTAGAATCCTAGCCTCAAACTATGCGGTATCTGTTCCTGGTGGACATATGACAGGAAGCGTTGCCTTACCAGTTCATAGCGAAGAAGAAGCGGTAAAGATGGTGGAAGACCTTCATAAAACTGGAGTAGATCAGATAAAACTGATGATTACAGGTGGAGTGCTTGATGCGGAAGTTCCAGGAGAACCGGGAATACTGAAGATGCCAGCTAGCTTTGTTAAGGCAGCCTGCGATAAGGCACATGAACTTGGATATATGGTTGCAGCTCATGTGGAAAGCACTGAAGGAATGATCGTGGCCTTAGAAAATGGGGTGGATACGGTAGAACACGGCGGAAAGCCAAGCGATGAAGCTGTAAGGCTTTTTAAAGAGAAGAAGGCAGTATTAGTTGCAACCCTTTCACCTGCAGCGCCTTTTGCATACATGAAGGAACCACTTCCAGGCATGAGTGAAATGTACCTGCAAAACGGACGAGCTCTATTTGAACACATGAAGGAATGCGTAAATACCTGTCTTGCTGAAGGAATCACCGTAGGTCTTGGTACAGACACTGGATGTCCATACACCACTCACTATGACTTTTGGAGAGAGCTTTTGACATTTTCAAGGCTATGCAATGTGACTCCAAATTTTGCGCTTCATACGGCAACAGAAACTAACGCAAAGATTGCAGGAATATCTGATATAACGGGAACAATTGATGTTGGAAAGAGCGCAGATTTCGTGGTTGTTAAGGACAATCCACTTGAAGATTTAGAGGCTCTTAGAAATCCTGAAAAGGTAATATTCCGTGGCGACATTATTGAAAATCCAAAAGTAAAGCGCTTCAAAGATGTTGATGAAGCGCTAGATATGGTAATGAAAGCTATGAAAGAAAAGTCCACTATTTAGTGGACTTTTTCTTTTAAACTTGAAACATTATTGTTTATTAGATGTGCTGCAATTCCTATCAGTATTCCTGTAACTAGACCACTGAATAAAAGAATTGGGAAGTACAGGAACATCTTCTGGTTTTCAACTATTAGGGCTGCAACTATTAGCTGCCCCAGGTTGTGGGTTACGCCTCCAGCCATGGAAACTCCCACGATGCTGAATAGGTCTGTCTTCTTTAAAAGGCCCATGACGATGATGCTAAGCACACCTCCTGCTAGGGAGTACAGCATTCCAAACAGTCCGCTGAATAAAAGTCCAGCAACTAGAATACGCACTATGTTTATGGAGAATGCGTGCTTAAAGTCTATGGAGTACAGCGCTACGATGATAACTAGGTTGGCTATACCTAGCTTAACGCCGGGCATAGGGATAATTGGTGGTATCATCGCTTCAACATAGGAGAAGATTAAAGCAAGGGCTGCCAGCACTGCACTTAGGGCTAGGGATTTAGTTCGATATGACATCGTAGCCTCCTTCCCACGCGCCTCTTACGGTAACCATTACCTTGTTAGGCAGGCATGTAATCTGCTGGTTTGTCTTGCTGATTTCCTTATGGTGAACGCAGTCCTGACCTTTGCAGTCAGAAAAACTCATTTGTACCTTTCCATCTTTTATGATAATCTTATTAGTGTGAGAATCTTGGTTTACGGTTATGACCTGATCCTTGGATAGATCGTAGCTTCCATATAGGTCGCCCTTAACGGTAACATCTACGTAGCTACCCTTATCTCCTGCGGTAAAGCAAAGGAATGTCAGGGCTAGACCAAACACCAATATGACTATGAATAGTATGATATCAGCTTTTTTAATCATTTAAGCTCCTTGAGGTATATATGAAAAGAATTTTCTTAACATTAATAATATTAATAACCTTAGTTATTATACCACAAACAGGTTGTAATAATGAAGAGCCTATCTCCAAAACGGATTACTGCCTGGATACGGTATGCCAGATAGACATCTATGAAGGCGGAGATGAGGAATTAATAGATCAGGCCTTTAAGCTTTGCAGGCACTACGAGGACCTGCTATCCAAAACCATCAAGACTTCAGACATCTACAGGATAAACCAGGGTGAAAAGGTTAAAGTGGATGAGGACACTTTAGAGGTAATTAAAAAAGGCCTTTACTACAGCAAGCTTTCAAAGGGCACCTTCGATATTACCGTAGGACCAATTACTGACCTTTGGGATTTCCATGCTGAGGAGCCAGTAGTTCCAGAAGAAAAGGACCTAGCAGAAGCGGTAAAGCACATTGGCTATGGAAACATCCTAATTGAGGGAAATACCGTAAGCATTCTAGATGGCAAGATTGATCTAGGTGCAATCGCTAAAGGATATATCTGCGATAAGGTAACGGCTTTCCTAAAGGATAGCGGCGTTACATCTGGGGTAGTAAACCTAGGCGGTAACATTGCTGTAATTGGCCAGAAGAACGGAAAACCATTTAAGGTTGGAATAGAAAGACCATATAGCGATAGAACTGAGATAGTAGGCTTGGTAGAGGCTGAGGATAAGACGCTAGTTACATCTGGAATATATGAAAGATGTTTCAAGAAGGACGGTAAAGTATACCACCACATACTTGATCCTAAGACTGGATATCCAGTGGATTCAGACATTGAATCTGTAACAATAATATCTAGCCTAGGAAGATCGGTGGACTGCGATGGACTTAGCACCCTTTGCTTAACGTTAGGAGTTAAAGATGCTACAAAGCTCATTGAATCCATTGACGGAGTAGAGGCGGTATTCATAGATAGAAATGACAAAATAACACAGACAAGTGGAGCACACTTTGAAAAGCAATAGCCAGGAAACATCCTGGCTATTTCCATTTGTCTATTAACTCTTCAATCTTATCCTGTATCTGATCTAGCGGTATCTGGTTATAGTAGAAGGCTAGGGCCTTAGTGTCCTGGTCAGTAATTAGTGAAACAGGAACTACCTGTATACCTACTTCCTTAGCTCTATCACACAGCTCATCCACGGTCCTCTTGGACTTAACCTTAAGGATTAAGGTAATGCCAGAGTTGGTATTAGCAGCCTGTATAGCTCCCTTTTCTAGGGCATCAAGGGCAAGGCTAAGCTTTTGTGAGTAAAGCTTTCTAAGCTTCTTTATGCCAGTCTGGTAATATCCCTTTTCCATAAATAAAGCAAGGGTAAGCTGCTCAGCCTTTGAGCAGGTCTGGCTGTAGTCCATCTTTATTGTGTTGAAGATTTCTGCTAGCTTCTTTGGAAGCACCATATATGAAATCTTTATTGCAGGAAACAGGGTGGATGAAAATGATCCAAGGTAGATTACCCTGCCGTAGTTGTCTAGGCCTGAAAGAGCCTGAACAGGCTTTCCAAAGTATCTAAGCTCGCTATCGTAGTCGTCCTCGATAATGTAGCTATCGTTATCCTCCGCCCACTTTATCAGGCTATACCTTCTACCTACAGGCATAATGCTTCCTGTAGGAAACTGGTTTGATGGGCTTACATATACGGCGGAGGAGATGTTGGTAGGAAGCATATTTATTGCTATGCCATCGGCCTCAACAGGTATGTGGTTAATGGTAAAACCATCATCTGCGAATATCCTTTGAACAGGAAGATATCCGGGAGTTTCAACGGATACGGTGGAAATGTTTAGCTTAGACAATATCCTTGAAAGGTGAAGGGTGGTCTGCTGAGTACCTGCAGATATTACTATCTCATCAGGGCTTGCATTTACACCTCTAAAGGTTCTAAGGTACCTAGCTATTTCCTGCCTTAAGACCAACTCTCCCTGGGGGTCACTTTCGAATAGGAGAAGCCCAGGATGATCGTTAAGGATTTCAGCAGAGCACTTCTTCCACTTGTTAAAGTCAAAGCAGGACAGGTCAGATAGGTATGGATAGTCAAAAGCTTCCCAGTCCTCTTCTAACTCAAGTTCATCCATATATCCGATAGCGCTTAGGCCAGTTATGGAATCGCTAACATAGTAGCCAGAGCCAGGCCTGTTTACGATGTATCCTTCAACAGCAAGCTGATTGTATGCAGCGCTTACAGTGGTAACGCTTATCTCTAGATCCTCAGCTAGCTCCCTAAGAGAAGGAAGCTTCTCTCCAGATGCCCTTTCACCCATTGCTATGGAGTTCTTTATGTTCTCATATAACTGTATGTATAGAGGCACACCAGAATTGTAGTTAAATAGTATTATTACAGGCTTCATTTTCTAAAATCCCCCCAACTGTTATCTAAAAAATATTTAATATTGCATATTTTAATATGTGCAGTTTCAGTGTAACATATGAGTATAGAAAAAGCAAGAAAGGAGGATACTATGGCTAGAAGTGAAAAGACAAGCGTGATGGTAATGGCAGCTTTATTCATGGCAATAACATGCGTGTGTACCATGTTTTTAAAAGTGCCAACAGCAGCAGGCTACGTTCACCTAGGAACTATGGTAGTCTTCCTTGGCATATATGTTTTGGGCTGGAAATACGGAACCCTTGCAGGAGCAGTGGGAACAGCCCTAGCAGACCTTCTTTCAGGATATGCAATCTGGGCGCCAGGATCCCTAGGCGTAATGCTAGCTGCGACCTTCATATATGGAGCATTTGTAAATGGCGTAGAAAAGAAGTATGGGGTAGTAACATCAAGCCCAAAGATGGGAGAAGCTATAGGGGTGATATGTGCAAGCTTAATCTTCACCCTAGGCTACTTCATGTATGGAGGCGGTGTTGTTTATGACAGCTGGGCAGCGGCCATGCTGGTAGTTGTGCCTAACCTAATCCAGGTTTTAGTTGGAATATTGCTTGCTAGAATTGTGGGAATGGCCCTATGCAAAATGGGGGCAGGAAGGTTCTTCAAATATAGATTTGTTAAGGAATAAATGGTATACTATACGTATACCATTTTTAATTTTTTGGAGGTTAACATGGATAAAAGATTGAAGGAAATCATAGACGATAGTAACAGCATCGTATTCTTTGGCGGGGCAGGTGTTTCAACAGAAAGCAACATTCCAGACTTTAGATCAGAGACAGGATTATATAACGCAGTGCAGCAGTATGGCCAACCACCAGAGACCATGCTTTCACACACATTCTTTATGAACAACATGGAGACCTTCTTCGACTACTATAAAAACAATTTGATCTATCTAGATGCAAAGCCTAACAAGGCTCACTACGCTCTAGCAAAGCTGGAGGAAGAGGGTAAACTTCTTGCGGTTGTAACGCAAAACATCGACGGCCTTCATCAGAAGGCAGGAAGTAAGAAGGTGTATGAACTTCACGGATCTGTTGCTAGAAACTACTGTATGAAGTGCGGCACATTCCACGACGTAGAGTACGTAGTAAATTCAGAAGGCGTTCCAAGATGTAAGAAGTGCGGCGGCGTAGTAAAGCCAGACGTAGTTCTTTACGAAGAATCGCTAGATTCAGACTGCATAGAAGGAGCAGTAAATGCAATAGCTAAGGCAGACACCCTGATCATTGGCGGAACATCCCTAGCAGTTTATCCTGCAGCAGGATTCATCAACTACTTTAGAGGTAAGCACCTGGTAGTAATTAACAAGACAGCTACAATGCAGGATAAGAATGCAGACTTAGTAATATATGATTCAATAGGAAAGGTAATGGAATATTAATGAACTTTCTTTTAATAAACGACGATGGAATAAACGCAGGCGGAATACATCAGCTTGCAAAAGCTTTAGGAGAGCTGGGAGACGTATACGTATGCGCACCTCACACTCAGAGGAGTACAACAGGCCACGGAATCACCCTGTTTAAACCTTTAAAGGTAAAGGAAATACACTTTAAGGAAGCGGTAAAGGCTTGGGAATGCAACGGCTTTCCTGCTGACTGTACAAAGATGGGAATCTTCATGATGGAAAAGCTGGGTCTTAAGCCAGATATGATCTTTTCTGGCATAAACCACGGTGGAAACATGGGCCACGACACCCTGTACTCAGGCACAGTGGCAGCTGCAGCAGAAGGCTCATACTTCGATATCCTTTCAGTTGCAGTTTCAGTGGATAGCCATGAGCCAGAAAACTTTGAAATGGCCTGTGACCTAGCCTGTCAAACAGTTAAAAATTGCTACGGCAAAGTGAAGCCTGATGTGGTAATAAATATCAACACACCTGACCTACCAAAGGATGAGATCAAGGGAGTCAAGTTTAGCCATATTGGAGAAAGAAGGTACACAGACCACTTTGAGCCAATTGAGGATAACTACCAGCTGGTTGGAGATTTAATCCCATACGATGGAAGTGATGAGAATTGCGATGCATACCTAGTTGAAAATGGCTATGCTTCAATCACACCGCTTAAGATGGATTTGACGGATAAAGACAGTATTAAAATGTTAGAGGAGATGTATAGATAATGCTAAGAGAAGACGGAATTTTAGTCTGTATAGACTACCAGGAAAAACTGATGCCAGCTATGGCACACCAGGATGAACTAATTGAAAACACAGCTAAGCTTATTCAGGGAATAAAGGCCTTAGATATGCCTATCGTTGTTACTACTCAGTACGCAAAGGGCCTAGGAGAAACTGTTCCAAAGATCAAGGAAGCATTAGGTGAATTTAATGCAATAGATAAGCACACCTTTAGCTGCGTTAGAAATGAACAGTTCATGGAAACCCTTGAAAGCTACGATAGAGGAAGCGTAATAATCACTGGGGCAGAGGCACATATATGCGTAATGCAAACTGCAATTGACCTGGTTAGAGAGGGCTTTGAAGTTTACGTGGTAGTGGACTGCATAGATTCTAGAAAGGATTTAGATAAGGAAATTTCTCTTAGAAGGATGGAAGAAGAAGGAGTGCTTCTTGCAACTACAGAAAGCGTTCTTTACGAAGCACTACTAGGTGCAAAGGAACCAGGCTTTAAGGAAATTTCAGGGATAGTAAAGTAATATGCTAGAGAAGAATTTTGAAAACGCAACAGCAGAAGATTTAGAAGAGCTCAAAAGATACTTTGCAGGGTATGAATACAGGTCGTCAGGCCACACCTATTCATCCATGTTCATGTGGGGGCCAGAGTACGACGTAAGCTGGCAGGTTATAGAAGGTTACCTTTGGACCATCAGCTCCTACGTAAACGAAAAGGGAGAAAAGGTACTATACTCAACCATGCCTTTAACCCTGAATACCTACGATAAAGATAACTTTGCTCTTTCCATCAAGAAGGTTAAGGAAAAGATGGGAAAGCTAGTCATGTACCAGGTGCCAAACCATATGGTGGACTTCATCAGGAAGGCCTGGGATGGACCTATCAAGGTTATTGAGGATAGGGATAGCGCAGACTACGTGTACAGGAGGGAAAAGCTGGAAAACCTTCCAGGAAGAGCCCTTCACAAGAAGAAGAATAACCTTAACGCCTTCATCAAGAACTACGACTTCGTAGCTGAAGACCTAAGGGAAGAGGATGTGCCTGAAGCAATAGACTTCGCCCTTTCATTTAACGAGGACAAGGAGACCAAGACTAGGCAAGACGCATCGGTTCTTGAAAAGGAAAGCCTAGCCATAACTAGAGCCCTTGAAAATAGAGACCTATACATCGTCAGGGTTATAAAGCTAGAGGGAAAGATTAAGGCACTTGCTATCGGGGCTTTATACTCTGAAAAGGAAGCGGTAGAGCACATAGAAAAGGCCGACCCTACCATCAGGGGACTATTCCAAGCCATCAACCAGGACTTCGTAAAGAGACTGCCAAAAGAGGTTGAACTTATCAACAGAGAAGAGGACATGGGCATAGAAAATCTAAGGAAGGCTAAGGGGGAATACCAGCCTGCTTTGATGTATGAAAAATCAACTGTTGTGGTCATATAACCATTGCATTTGATGGCCTTTTATGATAAAGTTAGACTAGATAAAAATGTATATTGTAAATATATGAGGAGGATACAAATTATGAGAGATGTAGTAATCGTAAGTGCAGCTAGAACACCAATCGGTTCATTCGGCGGATCACTAAAGGGAATTCCTACTAGAAAGCTTGGAGCTATCTGCATTAAGGAAGCTTTAGACAGAGCAGGCCTTAAGGGTGAACAAGTTGATGAAGTAGTTATGGGTTGTGTTTTACAAGGTGGCTTAGGACAAAACGTTGCAAGACAAATGTCAATCGACGCAGGCCTTCCTGTAGAAGTACCAGCATTTACAATCAATAAAGTTTGTGGTTCAGGCTTAAGAGCAGTTGAACTTGCAGCTCAAATCATCAAGGCTGGCGATGCAGATATCGTAGTAGCTGGTGGTGCTGAAAACATGTCAGCAACTGGATACTCAATGCAAGCAGCTAGATGGGGAGCTAGAATGAACAACACTAGCATGGTTGACATGATGGTTAACGATGGTTTATGGGATGCTTTCAACGGATACCACATGGGTATGACAGCTGAAAACGTTGCAGAACAATGGGGAATCACTAGAGAACAACTTGACGAATTCGCAGTAATTTCACAGAACAGATCAGAAGCAGCTATCAAGGCTGGTAAGTTCAAAGATGAAATCGTTCCTGTAGAAATTCCACAAAAGAAGGGTGATCCAATCATCTTCGACACAGACGAATTCCCTAAGTTCGGTTCAACTATGGATAAGGTTGCTAAGTTAAAACCTGCTTTCAAGAGAGATGGCGGAGTAGTTACAGCTGCTAACGCTTCAGGTATCAACGATGCTGGTGCTGCAGTAGTAGTAATGTCAAAGGAAAAAGCTGATGAATTAGGAATCAAGCCTCTATGCACAATCAGAGGATACGCTTCAGGCGGTGTTGATCCTTCAATCATGGGCGTAGGTCCAGTTCCTGCTTCAAAGAAGGCTCTTGAAAAGGCTGGCTTAACTATTGAAGATATGGATTTAGTAGAAGCTAACGAAGCTTTCGCTTCACAATCACTAGCAGTTAGAAAGGACCTTGGATTAGATCCTGAAAAGACTAACGTAAACGGTGGAGCTCTAGCACTTGGACACCCAATCGGAGCATCAGGCTGCAGAATCCTTATTACTCTAATCTACGAAATGGCTAGAAGAGACTCAAAGTACGGTCTTGCTACATTATGTATCGGTGGCGGAATGGGTACAGCTCTAGTAGTAGAAAGATAAAATCTCATTTAATATATGGACAGCTTCGGCTGTCCATTTTTAGTAGTTATGATATATTACATTGTCTTAATAAACTTAATAACATTTTTAGTTTTCGGTATGGATAAATTAAAGGCAAAGAAAGGTCTTTACAGGGTGCCAGAAAAGGTACTTTTCCTGCTTGCCCTGGTAGGAGGAAGCGTAGGTGCAATAATAGCCATGATATGCTTTCGCCATAAAACAAGGCACAAGACCTTTACCATTGGAATACCGTTAATTTTACTTGCACAGATAGCCGTCACAGTCCTTTAAAACTGTGGCGTTTTTCATTGACTAGAATATGGCATTTTGATACAATATATTATGTATGAGTATGGCCTAAAACGGAATTAAATCTCTGGGAATTTTTAGTCATGTCAGAGAGGAAATATTGTTAATATTCGTACAAATTTTGAGGAAAGGAGGAAAAGACATGTCAAGGAACATACTTAGAGTAATCTTATCCATTATTGGTGCAGCACTGGGCTACGTAGTTGTTCTGTTCTGTCAGTGGGTAGCAAGCGGTTTTGCTGACATTCCAGACACAAACATGCTTACCAACAAGGAAGCAGGAACTACAGCCATCATATTCGCAATTATTTTCATCCTATTATTCAACGTGCTTGTACCAGCACTAGATAAGAGATCAAAAGAACTAGTATCAGGCCTAGCAGATGATTTAAGCGGAGTATCTGGACCAAGGATCATCGGTGGAACAGTGGGACTTATCTTCGGATTTGCCATCGCAGCTCTTTTAACCAAGGTATATCAAGACCTAACAAACCCATATATCTACTTAATCATTACGGTACTGTCCTTCTCAATTTTAGGACATATTGGTTATACAATCGGTAACAGAAGAGGACCAGACATCATCTCAGATATACGTGGCCAGGGAAAGGTTAAGACTAAAGGATCAAGAAAAGGGCAGGACCTATCTCCTAAGATTTTAGATACCAGCGTAATCATCGATGGAAGAATACTAGAGATTATGAAGACAGGATTTCTAGAAGGGGAAATAGTTATCCCTGAATTCGTGCTTGTAGAGCTAAGGCACATAGCTGACTCATCAGACGCCCTAAAGAGAGCAAGAGGAAGAAGAGGCCTGGACATTCTAAACAAGATGCAGAAGAACTACGGCATCGAGATATATAACACAGATGAGGAATCAGCTATCAAGGGAATACCTGAAGTGGACGTTAAGCTTTTAAAGCTTGCCCAGATCAAGGAAGGCAAGGTGGTAACCAACGACTTCAACCTGAACAAGGTAGGAAAGATTCAGGGCATTCCAATTCTAAACATCAACGAGCTAGCAAATGCCATCAAGCCTATAGCAATTCCTGGTGAGACCATGAACGTTACCCTTGTTAAGGAAGGTAAGGATCAGAAGCAGGGCGTTGCATATTTAGACGACGGCACCATGATAGTAGTTGAAGACGGAAAGAAGCGCATAGGCGAGACCTGCGCAATAGTAGTTACCAGCGTAATTCAAACATCTGCAGGACGCATGATATTCGGAAGATTAAGGTAAAGATATGTATCAAGGAAGAAGAGTATCGGTTATCATCGGTGCGGCAGGCAAGGGAACTAGGATGGGAACAAGCACCCCAAAGCAGTTCCTAAGGATAGGTGAAAAGACCATCCTAGAAAAGACCTGCGATGCCTTTAACAGGGATTACATCGATGAAATACTGGTGGTATCAAGTGAAGATATAAAGGGCTTTAAGACCGTAATAGGAGGAGCTGAAAGACAGGACTCCATATATAACGGCATTAATGCGCTAGAGCATCAGGACATAGTTCTAGTTCACGATGGAGTAAGACCTTTCGTAGATGAAGAAACCATCATAAGGGTAATCGAAGGCGTAATAGAAGAAGGAGCCTGCATATGTGCAGTAAGGCCAAAGGACACAGTTAGAACTGAAGAAGAGACCCTAAAGAGGGATGAGCTTTTCCTAGTTCAAACGCCACAGGGCTTTACATACGATCTTTTAAAGGAAGCATATGATAAAGCCTTTAGCGATGGCTTTTACGGAACGGACGATGCCAGCCTAGTTGAAAGACTGGGAAGGAAGGTGAAGATCGTAAAAGGCTCTTATGAAAACATAAAGATTACCACAAAAGAGGATTTAAAGAAGACCATGAGAGTAGGAACAGGTTTTGATGTACATAGGTTAGTTGAAGGAAGAAAGCTAATACTGGGCGGAGTGGAAATCCCATACGAAAAGGGACTACTTGGCCACTCTGATGCAGATGTGCTAGTTCACGCCTTCATGGATGCCATCCTAGGGGCTGCAGCTTTAGGAGATATTGGAAAGCACTTTCCGGATACCGATGAAAGGTATAAAGACATCTCAAGCATTAAGCTGCTTGAACATGTGATGAATCTAATTAGAGAAGAAGGATACACCTTCGTAAACGGAGATATTACCGTAATTGCTCAAAGGCCAAAGATAGCTAGTTACATACCTAAGATGAAAGAGGTAATGGCAGAGGCTATGGCAATTGATACATCCCTTTTAAACATAAAGGGAACTACTACTGAAGAATTAGGCTTTACAGGTAGAGGCGAGGGTATAGCAGCCCAAGCAACCTGTATGCTAGAAAGATAGGAGATAAGAAAAGTGAAATTATCACAAAGTTTTTTTAAGACATTAAGAGAAGTACCAAACGAAGCGGAGATTCCAAGCCACATCTTACTGCTTAGAGCTGGCATGATCAGAAAGACTGCAGCAGGTCTTTACTCATACATGCCTATGGGCTTTAGAACAATCAAGAAGATTGAAAACATCGTTAGAGAGGAAATGGATGCAAAGGGCAGCCAGGAAATCAGAACTAGCGTGCTTCAGCCAAGCGAGCTTTGGGAAGAATCAGGAAGATGGAACGCATACGGTCCAGAGATGTGGAGAATTAAGGACAGAAACGGTAGAGACTTCTGCCTAGGACCTACAGCTGAAGAAATCTTCACAGAGATGATCAGAAACGACATCACTTCATATAGACAGCTTCCAATTAGCCTTTACCAGATTTCAAACAAGTTCCGTGACGAAGCAAGACCTCGTTTTGGAATGATGAGATCAAGGGACTTCATCATGAAGGACAACTACTCCTTCGATAAAGATGAAGAAGGCCTAGACAAGAGCTACATGGACATGTACGACGCATACACCAACGTATTCACTAGATGCGGCCTAACCTTTAGACCTGTAGAAGCAGATACAGGTGCAATAGGTGGATCAAACTCCCACGAGTTCACAGCCCTTTGCGAATATGGAGAAAGTGAAATCGCATACTGCACTAGCTGCGATATGGCTGCAACAGTAGAAAAGGCAGACTGCGTAGACGCTAAGGCAGAAGAGGTGGAAATGCTTCCTCTTGAAAAGGTTCACACTCCAGGAACAAAGACCATTGAAGAGGTATCAAGCTTCTTAGGAATCACTGAAGATAGAACAATAAAGGCCCTTCTATTCGTAACATACGATGACGAAGGAAAGGAAAAGGAATACGTAGCTTGCTTCATCCGTGGAGATAGAGAGCTTAACATGACTAAGCTTGTAAACGCACTAGACATTCCTGAACACTCCATCGAATTTGCCGATGAAGAAAAGCTAAATGAAAAGATTGGAGCAGTAGCAGGATTCACTGGTCCTATGGGACTTCACGACTGCAAGATCGTGGTTGACTCAGAGCTTCCTGGACTTAAGAACTTATGCGCAGGAGCATGCGAGGAAGATCACCACGTTCTAAACGTAAACTACGAAAGGGACTACAAGGCAGATATTCTAGTTGACCTTAAGACTTTAAAGGAAGGAGATCCTTGCCCAGTTTGCGGAGCACCTATCAAGCACGCAAGAGGAGTTGAGGTAGGTCAGGTGTTCAAGCTTGGCACAAAGTACTCAGTACCTATGGGCGCAACATACAAGGACGAAAACCAAAAGGACCATCCAATCGTTATGGGATGCTACGGTATCGGTATTTCAAGAACCTTCCAGGCTATCATCGACATGCCTGAAAACCATGACGAAAACGGAATCATCTGGCCATTCTCAGTAGCACCTTATCACGTAATCCTAGTTGAAATGAAGCCAGGAGATGAAGAGCAGGATAAGGTTTCAGAAGAGCTATACAATGAGCTTACTAAGAAGGGCGTAGAAGTTCTTTGGGACGATAGAAAGGAAAGACCTGGAGTTAAGTTTAAGGATGCAGATTTAATCGGTATTCCTATCCAGATCACTATCGGAAGAGGAGCAGCTGATGGCGTGGTAGAGTACAAACTTAGAAGAGAATCTGAAAAGGTTGAGTACAAGGTTGAGGATGCCATAGCTAAGGCTGTAGAAATCGTAAATCTAGAAAAGGACGGCAGACACTTTTTTAAATAGATGAAAGAGTATTTAAACCTATTCGTAAGCTTTTTCAAGATAGGCCTGTTCACCATAGGTGGGGGCCTAGCCATGATACCCATGTTTCAAAGGGAGTTTGTGGAAAAGAAGAAGTGGATGAAAGATGAGGAAATGGTGGACTGCCTTGCGGTAGCCCAAGGGCTTCCAGGAGTGGTAGCTGTAAACGTTGCCACATACATCGGTAACTTTAGAAAGGGCATGGCAGGAGCTTTAGTTGCTACAGTGGGAGTAATACTTCCATCTTTAGTAATAATCCTGGCAATAGCTAGTTTTCTAAACCAGGTAGATAGCCCATATATTACGGGAGCCTTAATAGGGATAAAAGGAGCGGCGGCAGGACTAATAGGTTATTCTGCCATCACCATGGGTAAGAAAGTACTAAAGGACTACCTGATGTGGGCAGTTTGCATAGTAAGCTTTCTACTGGTATTTTTGCTTAACGTAAGCGCAGTATGGGTAATACTAGCAGCCTTAATCCTTGGGATAATCCTAAAGGAGGTGAGGAAGTGATATACCTAAACCTCTTTATACAGTTCTTTAAGGTAGGGCTGTTTGGATTTGGCGGAGGACTGGCAATGCTTCCTCTAATATACCAGACCATAAACCAGGTAGTGCCTATGGCAGAGGATGCCTTCGCAAACCTGGTTGGCATAGCTCAGGCCACACCAGGACCAATAGCCATAAACGCAGCGACCTACGCAGGCTTTAGCGCAAGCGGAGTGCTAGGCGGAATAGTTGCTACCCTTGGGGTTGCACTTCCGGCCTTCATCCTAACGTCAATAGCAGCATCACACATGGATAGGATTAGACCTTATCTTACTTTGGTAAGACCTGCAACCATAGGTTTAATAGCTGCAGCTACCGTAATAGTGGCAAAGGGCGCACTAACAAGTCCTTTTGCAATAGCAGCATGCTTAATATCTGTCATTTTAATGGCTAAGACAAAGATAAGCCCAATATATATAATCCTGGCCTCAGGAGTACTTGGCGCTTTAATTATAGGAGGAATAATGTAATGAAGAAATTTGTAATTGAAATGGAAAACGGCAAGGTTATGAAGGGGGAACTTTATCCAGAAGTTGCACCAATCACCGTTGAAAACTTTGAGAAATTAGCATCAGAGCATTTCTACGATGGACTTACTTTCCACAGAGTAATTCCTGGATTCATGATCCAAGGAGGATGTCCAAAGGGAAACGGAACTGGTGGCCCAGGATATACAATTCCAGGAGAATTCAAGGCTAACGGTTGGCCAAACAAGCTATGGCACGAAAGAGGAGTCCTTTCAATGGCAAGAGCAATGGATCCAAACTCAGCAGGATCACAATTCTTCATCATGGTACAGGAAGCACCTCACCTAGACGGCCAATACGCTTCCTTCGGAAAGGTTTTAGAGGGCATGGAAGTTGCCGATGAAATCGTATCAGTTCCTAGAGACAAGATGGATAGACCTTTCAATGATCAAGTTATTAAGACAGTAACAGTTTTCGAAGAATAAGGAGAAAAAATGAGACCATTAAAGTTATATAACTCACTTACTAGAACTAAGGATGTGTTTACAACTCACGAGGAAGGCAAGTGCAGCATGTACACCTGCGGCCCTACAGTTTACCACTTTGCACACATCGGTAACCTTAGAAGCTATATCATGGAAGACGTACTTGAAAAGTACCTTCGCTACTATGGCTATGACGTGAAGAGGGTAATGAACATCACAGACGTAGGTCACCTTTCCAGCGACGCTGACGAAGGTGAAGACAAGATGTTAAAGGGAGCAAAGAGGGAGAACAAGTCTGTAATGGAAATTGCAAAGTTCTACACAGACGCTTTCTTCTCAGACTGCGAAAAGCTGAAGATAAAGACTCCAGATGTAGTTGAACCTGCAACAAACCTTATCCCTGAATACATTGAGATGGTATCTAGACTTCTAGAAAACGGTCACGCATACATCGCTGGCGGCAACGTATATTTCGACACATCCACACTAGAAAAGTACTACGTATTCAACGACCACGATGAAGAGGACCTAAAGGACGGAGTAAGAGAGGGAGTTGAACTGGATACAAACAAGAAGAACAAGGCGGACTTCGTTCTATGGTTCACTAAATCCAAGTTCGAAGACCAGGCTTTAAAGTGGGATTCACCTTGGGGCGTAGGATACCCAGGTTGGCACATTGAATGTTCAGCAATCAGCATCAAGCATCTAGGAGAATACCTAGACCTTCACTGCGGTGGAATAGACAACGCATTCCCACACCATACAAACGAGATAGCTCAGTCAGAAGCATACCTAGGCCACGACTGGTGTAAGCAGTGGTTCCACGTGCTTCATTTAAACGATGAGACAGGCAAGATGTCCAAATCCAAGGGCGAGTTTTTAACAGTTTCGCTTCTTGAGGAAAAGGGATATAACCCTGTAGTATACAGATTCTTCTGTCTGCAATCACACTACAGAAAGACCCTTACTTTCTCATTTGACGCACTGGACAATGCAAACGTAGCTTACGAAAAGCTAGTTAAGAAGATTGCAGCCCTTAAGGAAGATGGCCCAATTGACGAAGAGGCAAAGGCACCTCTTAGGGAAAGATTCAATAACTCCATGTGTAACGACCTTAACACATCAATGGCAATCACAGCCCTTTACGATGTACTTAAGGCAAAGACAAACGATGCAACTAAGCTTTCACTTTTGGAAGAGTTCGATAGGGTTCTTTCACTAGACCTTCTTAATGCAGCTAAGGAGCTTAAGGAAAAGGAAGCTGACATTCCTCAGGAAATCCTTGATCTAGTTGAAGAGAGAACACAGGCAAAGAAGGAAAAGAACTTTGCAAGGGCAGACGAAATTAGAGATAAGCTTCTTGCAATGGGCATAACTCTAAAGGACACACCACAGGGAGTTGAAATCATCAGATAATGGAAAGTAAAGATTTAAACATAACAGCCTTAGCCTACCTAGGGGACGCTGTATACGAGGTATATATCCGTGAATACCTGCTTAAAAAGGGAGAGATTCACGCAGACGAACTTCACAAGATGGCCGTAAAGTACGTAAGTGCCTACGGTCAGGCAAAGGCCATCAAAGGCCTAATGAACACCATCCTTTCAGAGGATGAGGTGAAATTCGTCAAGAGAGCAAGAAACCATAAGTATACATCAAAGGCTAAGAACGCAGATCCAGTAACATACAAGCTTGCCACAGCCTTCGAGGCCCTTGTTGGAAAGTATAGGCTGGATGGCCACATGGATAGGCTAGAGGAAGTAATTAATCGTTCAATAGCGATTATTGAAGAGAGAGAGGATAAAGATGAGTAAAGCGGACGTTCTATTCGTCAACATGTGCAACGGAATAATCAACAACGGTTTTTCATCGGAAGGACAAAAGGTTAGAGCAAAGTGGGAAGATGGAACTCCTGCTCACACCATCAAGAACTTTGGTGTGGTAAATAGGTACGACCTTCAGGAGGAATTTCCTGCACTTACCCTTCGCCCTACATACATCAAGTCTGCAGTAGATGAAATGCTTTGGATATGGCAAAGAAAGTCCAACAACGTAAAGGATCTTGCTAGCACAATCTGGGATGAGTGGGCTGATGAAAATGGCTCAATCGGTAAGGCATACGGCTACCAGATGGCAAAGAAGTATAAGTTTAGCCAGGGCGAGATGGACCAGGTGGACAACGTTATTTGGCAGTTAAAGAACCAGCCATATTCAAGAAGAATACTTACAAATATATATAACTTCGACGATCTAACTGAGATGAACTTAGAGCCTTGTGCATACAGCGTTACATTTAACGTTACAGGGGATAGACTAAACGCCATCCTAAACCAGAGATCGCAGGACATTCTAGCGGCCAACAACTGGAATGTAGTTCAGTACGCAGTTTTAGTTCACATGCTTAGCCAGGTTACAGGCTTTAAGCCAGGAGAACTGGTACACGTAATAGCTGACGCTCACATCTACGATAGACACGTTCCTATCGTAAAGGAACTTATCACTAGACCTCAGTACGATGCTCCTAAGTTTAGACTGAACCCTAACGTAAAGGACTTCTACGACTTCACTAAGGACGACGTAATCATCGAGGACTATAAAAAGAACCCTCAGATAACAAATATACCAATTGCAATCTAATTGGAGGAAGATATGAAAATGATAGTAGCTGTGGATGAAAACTGGGCTATCGGAAATGGTAACCAGCTTTTATGCCACATTCCTGAAGATTTAAAATATTTTAAAAAGAAGACCACAGGCAAGGTTGTAATCATGGGAAGAAAGACCCTGGAAAGCCTTCCAGGAGGAAAACCTCTTCCTAACAGGACCAATGTTATCGTCACAAAGGATGAAAACTTTGAAAAGGATGGATGCATAGTAGTCCACAGTCTTGAAGAGGTACTTGCCTTAAAGGAAAGATTTAACGATGACGACCTTATGGTTACTGGAGGAGCTAGCATATATACACAGCTTCTTCCTTACTGCGACACATGCTACGTGACCAAGATTCATCACCGCTTTGACGCTGACACCTTCATTCCTAATCTTGACAAGGACGAAAGCCTTATCATTCGAATGCACACAGGGATGAAGGAAGACAACGGATACAAGTTTCAATTTTTAGAATACAGAAGAAAGTAAAGAAATGGCAAAGAACAAGAGAAATTGGGAAGAACTTTCTCAGAGAAAGGGAAAGCGCTTCAACTCTGAAAAAGGAATAGAAAAGAAGAAGGAGCAAAGGCCTAGGCCTAAGGCACAGCCAAAGCCACAGGTAGTTTATGAACCTGATCCTAACCTAATCATAGGTAGAAATCCTGTAATGGAAGCCGTTAAAAACGGTAGGGAAATAGAGAAGATCATGGTGGCAAAGAACGCCCAAGGATCAATCAACCAGATCCTAGGCAAGGCTAGAGATAGGGGCATAGTGATCCACTACGTTGAGAAGGTAGCTTTGGACAGAATGGCTCAAGGTAGACCTCATCAGGGAATTGCTGCTCAAATTTCACCTTACGCATACTCCACCATGGAGGACATCATGAAAAAGGCTGGGGATGAGGACCCATTCGTGGTTGTACTGGATAACCTAGAGGATCCACACAACCTGGGAGCAATCATGAGGACAGCAGAGTGTGCTGGTGCGCACGGAGTTATCATTCCAAAGAGACACTCATGCGGAATTACAGAGGTAGTTGCAAAGGCATCTGCTGGAGCAGTTGAGTACGTACCTTGCGTAAAGGTAAACAACATAGCTACCACATTAGACGAACTAAAGGAAAAGGGATTTTGGATTGCAGCCTGCGATATGGGCGAAGAGATGTACTACGAAAGAGACCTTACAGGTCCTATGGCGCTTGTCATAGGAAGCGAAGGCTTTGGCATCAGCAAGCTGGTAAAGGAAAAGTGCGACTACGTAGTTTCCATACCTATGGTGGGAAAGATTACATCCCTTAACGCATCTAACGCAGCAAGCATCTTAATGTATGAAATTAGAAAGCAAAGAGATGGAAAAGCTTAACATATTTACAGATGAGCAGCTGGTAAAGATGGCCCAGGAGGGCAGCCTTACAGCTGAGGAATTTTTAATAGAGAAATACAAGGAACTTGTCAAGGAAAGATCCCGCAGCTACTTCATAAACGGCGGCGATACGGACGATGTTATCCAGGAAGGAATGATAGGCATATTCAAGGCTATTCATTCCTATGACGAGGAAAAGGAAGCTTCCTTTAGGACCCATGCGGAAAACTGCATAAAGGGCCAGATTTTCAACGCCATTAAGGGAGCAAACAGGCTGAAGAATCAGCCGCTAAATGAGTCCGTTCCTATCGAAGAGGATGACACCTTCGTCTGGGAAGGCGAAAATCCAGAGGATAAACTGCTTTTAAAGGAGCTGATGGGGCTTCTTAAGAAGAACTTCAGTAAGCAAGAAAGCCAGGTTTTGGACCTTATGATCAAGGGAAACACCATAGGCGAAATTGCGAAGATACTTGACAAACCATATAAATCCATAGACAATACAATGCAGAGGATAAAGAAGAAGGTAATGAACATCTTTTAATCTGCTGCTGTAGCTCAGTAGGTAGAGCACTTCCTTGGTAAGGAAGAGGTTCGGCAGTTCAAGCCTGCTCAGCAGCTCCATAGACCACCACATTTTGCTGGTGGTTTTTTCATTGGTACGACATGTGGCGTTTTTGACAAAATGGTCATTTTTTGGTAAAATGTACGTGAAAAGGAGAGAAAGAAAAATGAAAAAGAGACTATTATCTTTGATAATGGCGGTCTTAATTGCAGTTGTCTTTTTACCTTGTAACACCTTTGCAGAAACGGATATTAACGACGATTCTGTATACTATATCTCAAGTTACGTAGATGGTGGATGCGTATTATGCGCTAATGTATATATGATGAGAAGAGCGGCTATGCTTAGGGGATATTCCTGGAAGGGCATCTCTAGAGCGTCTGCTCAAAAGAAACTTTGCACAAGTGGTACCAGCATGAAATGGGACTACACATACCACAAGGGAGACTTAACCTTCGTAGGAGCTAGGGGTACACTTCCAGGTGGTTATGAAGACAATAAAGCTAAATTAAAATCGTTATTGAAGAAGCACCCTGAAGGAATCGTAGTTCACGGATACGATAACTACACAACCCACGGCGTGCTGATTACCGAGTTTAAAAATGGAACATTCTATGCCGTGGATTCAGCCAACAATCACGGCGATGAAAACAAGGGGATAGTTAAATTTAAAAACACCACCTTAAGATCCCTTGGAGGATGCTTCCAGTACTGGTATTTAAAGAAAGTAACTGTTTACAAGGAGTAAAAAATATACCCTTTGCTATCTTGCCAAAGGGTATTTTTATGTGGTAAAATATTAGATGGTGTTTGAGTAAACCCAAGTGAGTTTGGGGACGCCCAAATTCACACTTCCAAAAAATAACGTTATACAATTAGGAGGAAATTGAAAAATGGCAAAACAAAAGTTTGAAAGAACAAAACCACACATTAACATTGGTACCATCGGACACGTAGACCATGGTAAGACTACATTAACTGCAGCTATCACTAAGACTCTTTACCAAAAGTATCAACTTGGTGAATTCG